>VGSO01000227.1 GCA_016874945.1 Deltaproteobacteria bacterium | reverse complement strand
AGAGGATTAAGTGGCTATCCTGCCCCGGAGTGGGTCTATATATAGCGGCTTCCCGGGTGAGAGAGCATCCGGTAAAAGATAACAACCAATTATGGAAATAGAATTAGGACTAAGAAGGATAGCGGATCAATAGCAGATATTAGCCTCTTAACACCCGGCATTCATCTTCGCCACCGATTGAGCGAATCAAGGCAGGTGAGCTTCAGATGAACGTCAGATTAGCCAGCCTCAGCAGTCGGCGGCAGATCACTGGCATTGATCCTCGAGACATCGACTTCATGACTAGCCTTGTGTTCCCCGTTCAATAGCACTTCAAATCGAAGAACCCCCGGCTCATCTATTGGAAAGCCCTGGAGTCTTTGAATTACACGATGTCTACGAGCACCAAATCTGAAGTTACTCGGGAAGTCATACTGCCTAGCGTTTGGCAGAATGACGCGTAGCATGCATTGAAAGTCCCGTCCCTCGTCACCGGCTTCTGCTACCCAACAACTAATGGCTGCAGCAGACTGTAGTACTAAAGGGAAATCAGACCCCGCTATTTGTTCAAGTACGTTGAACAGGCTCAACCGGTTGGTTTGCTGGTCGACGCTCAAATCCTCAGAAACTACGAAAAATTCCATATGCGCCATAGTTAAGCCGCAGCCTTAAAGATATCCGGGTAGGTTGTTTCTGTTGGAACCCTCGGAAGCCTATCTATGCGCTTGGGTGAGGACGCATCGGGCATTTGGATGGGTCCAACCTTGAATTCAGCCAGCGTATTTGATATTAGTAGTTCCCGGCGCCGTTGCAGACATATCGCAGCTACATGGGAACTTATGGGCATCTCGGCAATCTTTAGTGCTGAAAGCTCAGAGAGGAAATCCTCGGCTGCGGGCATTGGCAAGGTTTCGAGAACCACCGCCAGGGCGCAGAATGCCGGCTCATGCGGGAAATAAGCTTTTGGCTTGAGATCGATTAGTCGTTCTCGCACGTACTCCTCAATAGCTCGCCGCGCGTCGCCTGCATTATCAAAGAGATGCCGCCTAATTGCCGCAATGTCGCTGCGAGCGCGCAGGATGGCGCAAACAGCATTCGGCGTTGCAACAGTAAAGATGATTTGTGCGATTTCATCTGAGTCAAGTTCTACTAAGGCCATGTGATTCATCCTCTCATAGGTCGATCAGTCCAGAACTCGACTTGGCAATCTCCGAAGTGCTCTGGAACATCCCTGAGTGCGTGAATATCCTCGCCAAAAGCATCATTCCACTTGCTAAGTACCCACTCTATCGTTGATGTTCCCAACTGCTTGAGTTCTACTACCATCGATGCGTGCAGGGTATTACGAGTATTGTCAGAAGGGTGAAGATAAAGAACAATGTCGCCGGGTTGCGGGTTCTCATCGGACACCAGCCGGCGATAGCCATCATCCGTAAGGATGCTGGCTATATCACTTTCTTTATAGAGCGCTGTTCTTCGGCTCGCCCACACCAATCCGAAACAGTTATAAACCCCGCAGGCGGGCTTCCGGTTTACCCAGGCAAAGTGGTTTCTCCGAAACAGGTTATAACAATCACGTATCCTTGCGTCAGGCTCACATGATTGGCTGTTCTCCACATAGCGACCCGCACGCGTCTGAAGAATGATTCCTTTCGGAGGAGTGCCGACTAGTCGCGCCATCTCGAGCATCTGAAGATCCCAGAGAGTCCTGAAAGGTTTCACAGAAAAACTATTTTAATAGTATTGCATGAAAATGAAAAAATCCAGTGCAAACGGGCGGAAATGACATTTTATTGACATGAACCTGCCGATTTCTTAAATCCTTTCACCCTCCAATTTACCGGATATCTTGCCAAATTCGTCAATTATCCCCTTCCCCTAAAAGATTGCATATATGATGTGTAAATCTCAACGGGCTGTTCGGCCAGTTCCCGGCGGGTTTCTTATCCCCATGTCCACAAAGTTTAGGTCAAATCCCCGCCTTGTCCCCCAAGCCCGGTTTTGGTTCTTTGTGTCTTGGCGCCTTGGCGTGAGGCTTATTTTTTTAGGTAGTGCAGGAAGGGGACAGAAATTTCCTTTTACAATTATTTCCTTAGCTCCGAAACCCTGATTTGCCCGGCTATCAGGAGATCAGACATTCATTGAATATAAATACTTTTCTCCGTCAATTCTCCCCCTCATTCTGGCCCTTCTCATCTCCCCTGCTAACATGACCGCATCCGGAAATCCCTTCTTATCCCCCTAGAACCGAAAAATGAGTCGCTGTGCCGCCACAAGACCGATGTCTAGGCGAAATCTCCTGGAAAGACAATGGATTGACCCTGAAACGCCGCCGGTTTTGGGGCGGTTCCCCTCCGAAACCAAAGCGGCACAAAAAATTATGCGGGTTTAAGGACCCAATATTTTTCGAAGTTAAGGCCATAATCGATTTTCCCTTTAATCCCGCGGGTTCTTGGTGTATATCTTCCCTGATTAAATTCGCCGAGGTGGTCAGAAGCCGTGAAGACCGTTAACGTGGGATTGATCGGGTTCGGCGTGGTGGGGAGCGGGGTGGCGCGGCTCCTCACCCGGCAGCGGGAACTCCTGGCCCGGCGCCTGGGCGCGGACCTGGTCCTGAAAAAAGTGGCGGACCTGGATTTGGACCGGCCCCGCCCGGTGACCCTGGACAAGGCCATTCTCACCCCCCGGGCCCGGGACATCCTGGACGATCCGGACATCCACATCGTGGTGGAACTTATGGGAGGCCTGTCCCCGGCCCAGGAGTACCTGCTCGCCGCCATTGAGCGGGGCAAGCACGTGGTCACCGCCAACAAGGCCCTGCTGGCCCACCACGGCAATGATATCCTCAGCGCCGCGGCGGCGCGGGGCCTGGAAGTGGCCTTCGAGGCCGCGGTGTGCGGCGGCGTGCCCATCCTCCTGGCCCTGCGCCAGGGCCTGGCGGCCAACCGCATTCAAGAAATGCTGGGCATCTTGAACGGCACCTGCAACTATATCCTCACCCAGATGTCCCAGTTCGGCAAACCGTACCGGGAGGCCCTGGCCGAGGCCCAGGCCCAGGGCTACGCCGAGGCCGACCCCACCCTGGACGTGGAAGGCATTGACACGGCCCACAAGCTGGCCATCCTCATGAGCCTGGCCTACGGGGCCCGCCTGGACCTGGATGCGGTGGCGGTGGAGGGCATCAGCGCCCTTGATCCCCTGGACATGCAGTTCGCCCAGGAATTCGGCTACCGTTTCAAGCTCCTGGCCATCACCCGGGACGACGGCCACCGGGTGGAGGCCCGGGTCCATCCCACCCTCATCCCCACGGAACACATGCTGGCCAAAGTCGGGGGCGCCATGAACGCGGTGTATCTCACCGGCGACGCGGTGGGGCCCATCCTGCTGTACGGGCAGGGCGCCGGCATGATGCCCACGGCCTCCGCGGTGGTGAGCGATATCATGGACCTGGCCCGGAACCTCATCCATGGCGTCCGGGGGCGGGTGCCGCCCCTGGGCAGCCACAACGCCCTGGAGTCCACCCGGCTCATCAAACCTTTGAACGACCTGGTGACCAACTATTACTTCCGCTTTGCCGCCCGGGACCGTCCCGGGGTGCTGTCCCAGATCTCCGGGGCCTTGGGGAAACAGGGCATCAGCATCGCCGCGGTTATCCAGAAAGGCCGGGAAGTGGCGGGCACGGTGCCCATCGTGATGATCACCCACGAGGCCCGGGAGCAGGACGTGCGCCATGCCCTGGCGGAAATCGACCGACTGGAGGTGGTCCAGCCCCCCACGGTTTATTACCGCATCGAGGATCCCCATCTCCATGCGGCCCAGATTTGAGGACGGCCTTTGGTCTTTGGTCTTCGGTTATAAAGAATTTAAAAACTGATACCTGTGCCCAGCAAACTATATTTTTGTCATTCGGAGAGCGGAACGAAGTCTCGTAGGGTGCGTTTTGCGCCCCAACAAAACTGGCCACTGATTACTGATTACTGGCCCATGGCCACTGACCACTTCCGGAGGTTTTATGGCTGAAGCGGAAAAAAAAGAGACCTGGATTCAATGGGTGGCCCTCACCACCACGATACTGGCGGTGTGCGCCGCCATTTCGTCCTTGAAAGCCTCCAGCTACTCCACCCGGGTGCAGCTCTCCACCACTCAGGAGGCCAACAAATGGGCCCACTACCAGGCCAAGGCCATTCGGGAGCACACCTACAAGTTAAATAAGGATTTGGTCACCATCGCCAAAATGGAGGCCAAGGCTCCCCAGGTCATCACCTTCCTGGACGAACGGCTGAAAAAGTATGACCAGGAAATAGGTCGCTACAGTAAGGAAAAAGAGGAAATCATGGCCGAGGCCCGGGACATCCAGAAGCAGCAGGATCTTCTCAAGCACCACAACGGCGCCTTCGCTCTGGCCACCATGATCCTCCAGATAGCCATCATGATGAACGCGGTGGGGGCATTGATCAAAAGGAAGGCCATGTGGCACGTGGGCATGGCCCTGGGCCTGGTGGGCCTGGTTTACATGGCCAACGGGTTCTTTTTGTTTTTTTGATACTGAGTTGCGCTCAAAGGGCTATTTTCTGTAGCCGCAGGCTTTACCGTGCGCCGGCACAGGCTGGAAAGCCTGTGCCACCGGATATTTCTTTAAGCAACCTTGGGAAAATCGCAGCCTCAAAATGAATTTTGCCAGAGCCTCCATTGGTAATCCTTATTTCTTTTTACTAAAAACTACAAACTGGAAACTGAAAACCGGCTTATTCGCCGATGATCTTCACCAAAACCCTTTTTCGGCGGCCGCCGTCAAACTCGCCGTAAAAGATTTGCTCCCAGGGGCCGAAATCCAGCCGGCCGTCGGTGACGGCCACCACCACCTCCCGGCCCATGATCTGGCGTTTCATATGAGCGTCGGCGTTGTCCTCCCCCACATTATGGCGGTACTGGGAAACCGGCTCATGGGGGGCCAGCTTTTCCAACCAGACGTCGTAGTCGTGATGGAGACCGGATTCGTCATCATTGATAAAAACGCTGGCGGTGATGTGCATGGCGTTGACGAGCAGCAGGCCTTCTTTGATGCCGCTATCCCTTAAGCACTGCCCCACCTGGGGAGTAATGTTGAGGAAAGCCCGGCGGCCCGGGACATGAAACCAGAGTTCCCGGCGGAAACTTTACATTCGCG
>VGSO01000226.1 GCA_016874945.1 Deltaproteobacteria bacterium | reverse complement strand
CAAAAAGCGCATGAAAATGGTGGGTGCAGTGGAAATCCCCCAGAGCGCCTTCGTGGCGGTGCTGAAGACGGAGCAGGGATAAGAGCTAACCACAGATGCACCCAAGTGCGCCCGGATAACAAAATCTTGGTTCATCCGTGGCGTAGCTTCAATAAGTTATCCATGTCCTCCAATTCTTTTCCCGGTCTTTATTTGCATATCCCTTTCTGCCGGAGCAAGTGCCCTTACTGCGACTTTTATTCCGTCACGGACCTGTCTTTAGTTACGGCCTGGGTGGCGGCCCTAATAAAGGAGGCCGCCTTTTACCGGGAAAAGTTCGACGGATTTGACACCCTGTACCTGGGAGGCGGGACGCCCTCGCTCCTGACCCCGGCGCAGTTGGAAGCCTTGCTGGCCGCGCTCCGGCGCTATTTCCATTTTACCTCTGATGCCGAAGTGACCCTGGAAGCCAATCCCGACGACTTGAGCCGGGAAAAAATCGCGGCGTATCAGGACTTGGGGGTCAATCGCCTGAGCGTGGGGATTCAATCTTTTAATGACCGCGACCTAACCTTTCTGGGTCGCCGCCACACGGCCCGGCAGGCGGTGCAGGCCCTGGAAGGGGCCAGGGCGGCGGGTTTTGCCAACCTGAGCCTGGACCTGATGTACGCCCTGCCGGGACAGACGGAGAAAGACTGGCGGGAAACTCTGAATGTGGCTCTATCCTTCCAGCCGGAGCACCTGTCCTGTTATCAGTTGACGGTGGAGGCGGGAACGCCCCTGGGGGAGCGGAAGACCCGGGGGGAGTTTCAGGCGGCGGGGGAGGAGATGGAAGGGGCCTTGTTCCTGCTCACTTCGGAATTCTTGGAAGACAAGGGCTATTTCCACTACGAGGTCTCTAACTTTGCCTGGGGTAAAAAAAACTGCTGCCGCCACAACCTGAAATATTGGCGGCACGTCCCTTACCTGGGGTTGGGCCCGGGGGCGCACTCCTTTTCCATCGTGGATGGTGAGGATGGTGCGCAGGGCGCACCCTACATCAAAAATGGGGTGCGGTGGTGGAACCAGGCGGACCTGGAGGGCTATTTAAAGGCCCTGGCCGCCGGCCAGGCGCCGGTGGCCGGGCGGGAAACCTTGACGCCGGAACAGTTCCGCCTGGAGATCCTGTACCTGGGTTTCCGGACCCGCCGGGGAGTGGCTTTGGAGGATTTGCGCGGCTATGGGAATTGGGAAACAGCCCTGGGGGATTTGGAAGAAGCCGGCCTGGTGGAAGTAGTGCAGGGCCGGGCCCAGCCCACTCGCCGGGGTTTCCTGGTGGCCGACGGTCTACCTCTCCGGTTTGGGGATTAGATTATTTCGCGCCAGGCGTCAAGGCGCCAAGAATGGCAGCGGGCGACCCACCGGGTCGCCCCTACAAGAACGGCCGGGGGTGGCTGTTCCACATTTTTCTGAAATGGGGCGCGGGGCGCACCCTACGTTTCCGGCCCGCAGTGCCCATCATATATATTGCGGGCGCGGCCCGCCCTATATCTCCTGTTTGGAAAAGTTCAAGATGCACAGGCTGGAAAGCCTGTGCTACTGAATCCGAGTTTCTGGTTTTTTCGCGAAGATTTTGCCTGTAACACCTTGATTTAATTAATGTAATTAGGTCATTTTTTACTTTGGTTGCGGCCTTTAGGCCGCGCTGTGACACCAATACTTTTCATTGTTTTGAGAGAGCCGCAGGCTCATGAGTGACTGCTAAAAATTGTCTTCCAAAAATGTAACCGGGGAATTGATTTTTAATTTTTCCTTACTATTATATAAAAAACCTTCAGGTTGGGACTTGCCATGAGTCTTTCCTTCAAGAACGTCCTGCTCTGACTTCTGTTTCTGGCGCTGGTCGGCGCCGTGGTAGGGAGCATCCTAGCCTTCGGGCCGCCGGGGCTGTACGCCCGGACGGAAAGCCCGGAGTTCTGCGGGAGCTGCCACGTCATGGAGTCCAGGTACGAGGCCTGGTTCCACGGCGGGGCGCACCGCCGCACCAAGTGCGTGGACTGCCACCTGCCCAACGACACCCTGGCCCGCCACATGGTGTGGAAGAGCATTGACGGCCTGTGGGACATGGCGGCCTTCCACACGGGCCGGGTCTCGGACCCCATCACCTTATCCAGCCACGGCGCCCGGGTGGTGCAGGAAAACTGCCAGCGCTGCCATGCCGAGACCGTGGCCCGGGTCAATGAAGACCGCCAGTGCTGGACGTGCCACCGGCGCGTATCTCACAAGCAGGTGGGGGCCATTGCCACCTGGACTCCTGCAACCGAATAAAGGATGGAAGAGCCTATGAAGCCGCAAAAGTTTTTCGTTGTCATGGCTATGGTCGTAATGGGAGTGGTCCTCCTGCTCAGCGGTTGCTCGCCCCCCAAATCCGAGCCGGTCAAGACCGGGACCATCCCCGACGGGGAAATTGACCCCGCCAAATGGGGCCAGGTCTATCCCCTGGAGTACGATCAATGGAAGAAAACCGCGGATGGCAAGCCCGTGGGGAAAAGCAAATACAAGAAGGGCTTCGATGCGGACAAAGTCATCTATGACAAGTTGAGTGAATTTCCCTACCTGGCCTTGCTCTACCACGGCTGGGGTTTCGGCATCGAGTACAATGAGGCCCGGGGCCATCACTACATGGTCATCGACCAGTTGGAGATCGACCCCTCCCGGCTGGGGGCCGGCGGCGTGTGCCTGAGCTGCAAGACCCCCTATGCCGCGGTGCTGGAAAAGGAGTTAGGGCCCGAGTACTTCAAGATGAAATACGCGGACGCCCACGCCAAAATCCCCAAGGAGTTCCAAACCTTGGGGGTGGCCTGCATCGAGTGCCACGACAACAAGACCATGGGGCTGAGGCTCTACCACCCCGCGGCTCTGGAGTCTTTCAAGTTCATCGGCCAGGACCCGGCCAAGATGAGCCGCCAGGAACTGCGCTCCGCAACGTGCGGCCAGTGCCACGTGACCTATATCATCCCCCGGGACAAGGACATGAAGTCCATGGGCCTGTTTTTCCCCTGGCAGGGGAGCAAGCCCGGGGACATCTCCATGGAGAACATCATCAAGGTCATCAAGAAAGACCCCAATTTCTACAAGAGCGAATGGGGCACCGGCGAGTGGGTCCAGAAGGTCACCGGCTTCAAGGTGGCTTTCATCCGCCACCCCGAGTATGAGTTCTACACCCGGAACAGCACCCACTGGAACGCCGGGGTGGCCTGCGCCGACTGCCATATGCCCTACATCAAAGTGGGGGCCAACAAGATTTCCGACCACGACGTCACCAGCCCCCTGAAGACGGACATGAAGGCCTGCCAGCAGTGCCACACGGAGAGCCCGGAGTGGCTGAAGAACCAGGTCACCGTCATCCAGGACCGCACCGTGTCCTTGATGTTCCGGTCCGGCTACGCCACCGCGGTGGCGGCCAAGCTCTTTGAGATGGCCCACCAGGCCCAGAAGGACGGAAAGCAGATCGACCAGAAGCTCTACGATCAGGCCAAGGACCTGTACCTGGAAGCCCTGTACCGGGTCATTTACATCAACGCGGAGAACTCCGTGGGGTTCCACAACCCCTCTGAGGCCGGGCGCATCCTGGGGGACGCCCTGGCCATGGCCGGCAAATCCGAGGCCTTATTGCGCCAGGCCTTGACCAAGGCCGGGGTGGAGGTTCCCGCCAACGTCAACCTGGAACTGGCCAAGTATCTCAACAAGCGGGGCGTCAAGCCCTTGAATTTCAAATCGGAGCAGGAACTCCAAGACCCCTTCGGCCTTCAGGAGATGCTGACCCCCGCGGCGTCACTGGGGAAGTAGGTTAAGTGACCTGATAACCGAAATAGGATTGAGCCTGAGCATCATAGGGGCGGGCCGGCGGCCCGCCCTTACATGTGTTTAGTCAGGAGCCCCTTATGAAAATAATATCCTTCGTCCTCTTGGGTTTTGTGGTCCTGGCGGCCGGTTCAGTTCTGGCTCAGGCGCCGGCGGACCTGGCGGCCCCGGGAACAGGAATTTATGAAGAGAACTGCGCCCCCTGCCATCGCAGCAACGGCGAGGGCCTGGCGGTGAAGTTTCCGGCCCTTCATAAAAATCCCTTGGTCCTGGGCGACCCCCAGCCGGCGCTCGCTACGGTCCTGAACGGCCGCAAAGGAGAGCTGGGCCTCATGCCCGCCTGGAAGGACAAGCTGGATGACGGGCAAATCGCCGCGGTGGTGACTTATATCCGCAACGCCTGGACCAATAAAGCCTCCGGGGTGACCCCGGCGATGGTGAAGGAGGTGCGGGACAAATAACCGCGGCCTTCAGAAATCGTTATGATAAAATTGGGGCGGCATGGGGCCGCCCTAATTTTTTTGATTTTGGATGGTCAAAGAATAATACCGTTTTCGGTTTTCGGTTTTCGGTTAGGAAAACCTGGAATACCAATAAGTTACAAATTGTATTTGTTGCATTTGAATAGGGAATCAACTATAAAAGAGACCGAAGACCGGGGACCCAAGACAGATGACCGAAACGTAACCTATGACTTGGCGCTATCGACTCCTTTTGCTCTTGTGGGCCGCCGTCCTCATGGGCTGCGGCTTGCAGCAAATTCAAAAGGCCCCCGAGCTAAAGCCCCCCCGGGTCACCGTCCAGGCGGTAGGCTTCGGGTTCCCCACCGGAGGCGGCTGGCCGGTGTCCTGCATCCTGCTCCTGGAAAATCCCAATCCCCAGACCCTGAGCATCAACGGCTATGACTATGAGCTGTGGCTGGAAGGGAAGCAGATGGTCCAGGGGGGCGACAACCGGCCGGTGACCCTGCCGGCCATGGGGCAGAGCGCCTTGGAGGTTCCCATGATGGTTAAGCTGCCGGCCCTCCTGGGCTTGCTGCCGATGGCCCTTAAGAACCCGGAGCATAAATTCCGCTATCAGCTTCTGGGTGGGGTCCGCCTGCCCATTTTTATCGGGAGCTGGCGGATACCCTTCCAATTCCAGGGCGAAGCCGCGGCCGGGGAGCTGCAGGACCGCCTCCAGGGCTTGAGGGAGGGGGCCAGGGGTCGCAGACCTCTGCCCCACCCGTAAATCTTGGAGAAATGTGGCCGCTGGCCTCAGCCTGGGCGGTTTATCCTTTGCGCATTTGCCGCAGCCTAAAACTGCGGCTGCTTTTCTCCCTGCGACAGCCAAAAGATCCACTTATA
>VGSO01000225.1 GCA_016874945.1 Deltaproteobacteria bacterium | reverse complement strand
GGACAACCTGGTGGTCTCCGCAGTGCCCAGCGAGACGGCCGCCAAGGTTCAGGAGTTGCTCCGATGGCTGCCTATCTACCCGGAAGACGGCGGCCGGCTGAAGAAGAGCTACGTCAAGCTTTGGCCCGAACAGGTCCCAGAAGAATCCCTGTTCTTCACCGGGTCGGCGGGGGGCATCTGCGACCTGAACGACGCCTTGCAGCAAGGGAAGAAGGCAGCCCGGGGGGTCTTGCGCCTTTGGGAAAAGTCCCTCCAGGGCGCCCTGGTGAGCCCCGTGGTGGTGACGGTGGATAAGGAGCTCTGCGAGGGTTGCGGCCTGTGCACCGAGATCTGTCCCTGCGGCGGCATTGAGCACGTTAAGCCCGGCAGCGGGCCGGTCCCCCGGGAAGTGGACAACCACCTCTGCCACGGGGGCGGCACCTGTGCGGCCACCTGCCCTTATGAAGCCATCAAAATTCTTAACAACACCGCCCAACAGATGGAGGCCCGGGTCAAGGCCATACTGGCCCGGATGCAGGAGAACGAAATCCTGGGGTTCGTCTGCGGCTGGGGCGGGCTGGCTTCTGCGGACCAGGCCGGTGTCAAAGGGCTGACCTATCCCCCGGGGATCTACCTGACCCCGGTGAACTGCCTGGGTTCCATCGATCCCGCGTTGCTGTCCATGGCTTTCTTAAACGGGGCCAAGGGCATCCTGCTCACCGGCTGCACGCCCACCCACTCCTGCCATTACGCTTACGGCGTAGACCACTGCTGGCACCGGGTCAATATCGTGAAGAAGCTTCTCTCCCTGGCCGGTCTGGAGCGGCGGCGCATCGCCATGGGCTATGTGGAAGTTAATGAACCGGAATCCTTCGTGCGCATGGTGGAATCCCATATGGACGGTCTGGAAAAAGTGCCGCCCCTGCCCCGGGACGACAAGACCAGGGCCAAACTGTGGGCCATCCACGCCACCCTGCACCGGGCCCGGGTGCGCTGGGTCTTAGGTACGAGCCTGCGGCGGCCCACCGAGAAGGAGTTCCCCGGGTCCCAGTTCAACGCGGTGGACGCCGACGAAACCATGATCGAAGTCCTCAAGGAAGAGTTCACGGTTTCCCGGATTTTCAAGGCCTTGACCGATAATCCCCTTAACCCGCCCGATCTGGCCCGGGCCGTAGGGGAACCGGTGAAGACACTCACCCCTATTTTGACCGACATGGCCCAGGATGGCCGCATCTCCATCCGTGGCTGGCAGGGCGGCTACCCCATTTATGCCATGGGTAAGGGGTGATAGGTCGGATTTATACTGGGGTTAAAAGACCCAAATCCAAGTTCCGGCTCATGGAGGCTTATCCCAGTCATGGGAATTCCGCCACAAAATGGCCGGAACTTGGGTGGATTAAGCAGGAGGGCGCCATGAAGACTTTTACCCATCTAATGCAGGAGGTGCAAGAGAAAGGTCTCTGCCACCACTGCGGGGGTTGTGCGGCCTTTTGCACCGCCATCAATTACGGGGCCCTGGAGTTAGGAGGGGATGGCAAGCCGCGCTACCGCGATCAGGAAAAATGCATCGAATGCGGCATCTGTTATTCCATCTGTCCGGAGATCAACGAGTTGGACGCGGAGACCCAAAACCTGGTGTCCTGGAGCGCCCCCATGGGCCGCATCCTGAGGATCGCGGTGGCCCGGGCCACCGATCCGGAAGTGCGAGACCGGGCCACCGACGGCGGGGTGGTGACTGCGCTGCTGCTTCACCTGTTCGACCGCGGCCGGATTGATGCGGCCGTCGTCAGCCGGAAAGTCGGCCCCTTTCAGCGCCGACCCTGGCTGGCTCTTTCCCGGGAAGACATCATTGACGCGGCGGGGTTCCACTTTGACACCCTGCCCAGCATTTCGCATTTCTCCGAGGTGTACTCCACCTATTCCCCCTCCATCATGGAACTGAGGGATGTGGCCCAAAAAACCGTCAAACGGGCAACGTTTGTGGGCACGCCCTGCCAGATCAATACCTTGCGGCGCATGGAGGTTCTGGGAGTGGTGCCTTCCGAGGCCATCAAAATCCATTTCGGCCTGTTTTGCGCCGGGAACTTCCAATTCGGCCCGGAGGAGCGGGGGCAGCTGGAAAAGATCGGCAATTTTACGTGGGACCAGGTCTATAAAGTAAACGTTAAAGAAGAACTGCTGATCCACTTGCGCAATCAGGAAATCCGCCGCATTTCGTTGGAGCAACTGGACTTTATGAAACGGTTCGCCTGCCAGTTCTGCGAAGATTATGCCGCGGAATTCGCCGACCTTTCCTTTGGCGGGCTGGGTGCGCCCGAGGGCTGGACCACGGTGGTGGTGCGCTCGCCCCAGGGGCAGGAACTCCTGTCCAAAGCCATGGGAACGTATATCGAAGTGCTCAAACTTAAGGAGACACCTTTGTCCTCCCAGGCCATTCGGGAGAAAGTGCTGGAATGGTCCGAAAAGAAAAAGCAGACCGCCGCGGAGCATTTCCATTTACTGGAAAAGGAGGCGGTCTAGCGGCCTGAGAATGGTGGAATTCCTTTGGGATGCTGGCCGCCAGGATTCCCGGGCGGCGGGGAAACCTGCCGCCCGGGTTAACACTCAGGTGCAAATCCAGGCTGAGGGGCAAGGTGACCGACAGATGCTCACACTTTGAAGAGCTGCCCGCGGGGGATGGGGTGCTGGTGCTCTCCCCTGGGCAGGAAGTCCTGTCTGCCACCCTCCAGGCTGAAAGGCTTTTGCGTCGAAGGCTGGAGTTGGGCCAAGCTTTGCAGTTGCAGGATATTTTCACGGGTCCCCACCACTCCCCAATAGCATCAGCCTTTCAGGAAACATTACGGACGGGCGCCACTTTCTTCCACATTCCCGCTCAGATTCGGCGGGAGGCAGACTCAGTCCTCTTCTTGAAATGCTCGGTGGCGCCCCTTTATAACCAAAACCAAGAAATCATTGGCGCCATCCTGACTTTTCATGATGTGACGGCAATCAATTCCCGCCTGGGGGTGGAACCCGAGGCAATCTTCGAAAACCTGGACCGGGGCCTGTTCATTGTTGACCAACATTGGCGCATTACGGCCTTCAACCAAAAGGCCCAGAAGATCACGGGGTTTCCGAAGGAAGAGGCAATGGGCCGCTATTGTTGGGAAATCTTTCGAGCTGATCAATGCAAGCGGGGCTGTTTTTTGCGAGCCACCTTGGAAGACGGGACGCCTCGGGTTGATCGGAGCGTGCGCATCCTGAACCGGGAGGGACAGCCCCTCCATCTCCTGGTAAGCACCGCGCCCATCAAGAACAGACGGGACATCGTGGTGGGAGGAGTGGAAACCTTTCAGTGTCTGGGGGCCGCCCCGGCAACGACGGAGCCCGAGCCCCCGCGGCCGGGGGAGGTGGAGATCATCGGGCAGAGTCCGGTCCTCAAGCAACTTTTGAGGATGCTCCCTGATGTCGCAGCCTCCGACGCCATGGTGGTCCTGGAAGGCGAATCCGGCACCGGCAAGGACCTCTTTGCCCAGGCCATCCACCAACAAAGCCCCCGGGCCAAAGGACCTTTTGTGGCCTTTAGCTGCTCCGCTCTGGTGGAGACCCTGATTGAATCCGAGTTGTTCGGACACGTTAAAGGAGCCTTTACCGGGGCCATCCGGGACAAGGTGGGCCGGTTCGAACTGGGCAAAGGCGGGACCCTGTTCCTGGACGAAATCGGCGAGCTCAAACCCGAGTTACAGGCCAAACTGCTCCGGGTCCTGGAAACCCGGGAGTTCGAGCGGGTGGGGGGCATCCGGCCCATCCCGCTGGAGGCCCGGATCATCGCCGCCACCAGCCGCAACCTCTTGCAGGAGGTGCGCCGAGGCCGGTTTCGCATGGATCTTCTCTACCGTCTGAGGACCGTGGCCTTTTTTTTGCCACCCTTAAGGGCGCGGAAAGAAGACATTCCCCTTTTGGTGAACCACTGCCTGGCGCGGCTCAACCGCAAGTACGGCAAAGAAGTGCGGGGAGTGGACCCCAAGGTGATCCACCTCTTTCAATCCTACTCCTGGCCGGGCAATGTCCGGGAACTGGAGCGGGTCCTGGAGTATGCCTTCGTGTTTGTTAAAAGCTCGGTGATCACCAAAGAGCACCTGCCGGAGTTGGAGTCGCCCCTACCGAAGCCGGCGCCGGAGTCGCCCCGGGACCTTTATCGGGGAGCCGGCGAGTCCCTCATTATTCGAAAAGCCCTGCAAAAGGCCCAGGGGAACAGAGAAACGGCTGCCCGCCTCCTGGGCATCAGCCGCAGTTCCCTCTGGCGTAAGATGAAGATTTACGGCCTGTAACGCCCTCCATCGTTTCAATTTCGTTTCATAATTAATCGATTTTCCTTGAAATAAAAGGTAGATGCCCTGTTTCATATGGTTTCAATTTTAAAATGAAATACAAAAGGAAGCGGGGGAATAAGAGATATTTATAATTAATTTCAATAACATATATCACGGCATAAAGATTGCTCTCCATAAGGTGACAATTCATGATTTGGAGGAGGCGATGAAAAAAAGCCAGAAAACCATTGAGAGCATCCTGGCAGGCTATCCCCGGCATCCCCAGAACCTCATCGGCCTGCTCCAGGACGTGCAGGCCGAGTACAACTACATTTCCCCGGAACACCTGGCCCTGATTTGCGACCACGTGGGGGCGCCCCTCACCCAGGCATGGTCTGTCGCCACCTTTTACAAATCCTTCAGCCTGGAGCCCCGGGGCGAGCATGAGATCAAGGTGTGCCTGGGCACCACCTGCCACCTCAAGGGTGGCAACCGCCTGGTGGAAACTTGCGAGCGGGATTTGGGGGTGGCCCGGGGGCAGACCACCGAAGATCTGCGCTTTACCCTGGACACCGTCAATTGCCTGGGCTCCTGCGCCCTGGCCCCGGTGGTCATGGTGGACGAAGACTACCTGGGGGGAGCCAACATCCGCTCCCTGAAAAAGCGCCTGTCCAAGCTGGAATAGCGGAGTGCGCTTGAGGAGGAGGACATGGCTAAACTCAAGAGTGTAGTCGAACTGGAAGCCTATCGCCAGGACCTCCAGTCCGGGCAGGACCCCCACTGGCCGGTGGTCAGGGTCTGTTTGGGGCCGGGATGCCTGGCCCAGGGGGCCGACAAGGTGGCCCGGGCCTTCAAGACCGCCATCAAATCCAAAAGGCTGAAAGTGGAGGTCAAACCCCTCGTCAAGGA
>VGSO01000224.1 GCA_016874945.1 Deltaproteobacteria bacterium | reverse complement strand
AACAGTCTGTGATACCAAGTTGCGTTCAAAAAGGTATTATTAAGTTGTCATTCTGAACGGAGCGAAGCGGAGAATCTAGATTCTTCGCTACGCTCAGAATGACAATTTTACTCGTTTGACCGCAACTCGGTATGAAACAGCTCCATGGGTCGTCTCCTCCGGGTTCTTGCTGGGCAAACAAAATTATCGGATAGACGACTCATGGAGTCAAAATTTTAAGGATTCAAAATTTCAAATATTTGTGGTTAGGTTTTTGCGTAGAGGGAATTCAATTCCGATGGCGTATCGGGAGTTTCGAAGTCAAGGTTCCGGGCTTCATTTTGGATTTTGAGGCGTAATTCCCTGACCCGCTGGATGGTCACTTTTTCCCGGTGATGTGTCCGGCAATAGATGGCTAGGAGGAGATAGGCAATCAGACCGGCGGGGATTTGCACCATAAAGCCGTATGCGCTTCGGGCGATAAGGTGATAGACCTTGAGGCGCCGTTTCCACCAGCCAAAGAAATTATCGATCTACCAACGGAGCTTATAAATCAAGGCGATGTCTTCGGCCGCAAGGTCATGGCGATCGGTGGCCACCCCATATTCCGCCCCGCGGGCGCCTGTTTCTTTGGGGAGGGGCTGACCGTGGTCGGTATTTTCGTAACTACTTGTAATTATATGATATTACGAAACTGTCACTTGTTCACTATCTCCTTTGTCAAATAAAAAATGCGTGCTTGGCTAATTTTTTAGCCCGTTTGGTGTTCCCATTGCAATTTCCTAACCGGACAGTACTGGGAATAGATCAAATATCTTGGTTAATCTATGGATAAGAAAATGATTGACGGAAAGACCAAGGTTTACGGCCTCCTGGGCCGGCCAGTGGCCCACTCCTTGAGCCCGGCCATGCACAACGCCGCGTTCCGGGAGTTGGGAATCAACGCGGTGTATGTGGCGTTCCCCGTGACAGATTTGGCCCAGGCGGTGGCGGGATTGCGAGGCCTGGACATCCAGGGGGCGAGCGTCACCATTCCTTTTAAGGAAGAGATTATCCCCCTGTTGGACGAGCTGGATCCCCGGGCGGCCCGCATGGGCGCGGTGAACACCGTGGCGCGCCGGGACGAGCGCCTGGTGGGCTACAACACCGACTGGCGGGGGGCGCTGAAGGCCCTGGAAGAAAAAACCGCAATCGCCGGGAAACGCTTTCTCATCCTGGGGGCCGGGGGCGCGGCCCGGGCCATGGTCTTCGCCATTCTGGAAAAGGGTGGGCAGGCCGCCGTTTCCGACCTGGATACGGCCAAGGCCCTGTCCCTGTCCCGGGAATTCTGGGTGGAAGTGGTCTCTCCCGGCCACCTGGAAGAATATACCGCCTCGGTCCTCATCAACGCCACTCCCGTGGGCATGGCGCCGGACGCCGACGCCATTCCCATGGAACCCCACCTGTTGGGCCGCTTCTCCCTGGTCATGGACATCGTGTACCGGCCCCTGGAAACCAGGCTCTTGCGGGAGGCTAAGGCCCGGGGCTGTCAGACCATCGACGGCCTGCAAATGCTCATTTACCAGGGCGCGGCCCAGTTCGAGCTGTGGACCGGCCGCCCCGCGCCCCTGGAGACCATGACCCGGGCGGCTTATGAAGCTCTGATCGGTAAAGTTCAAACTTCAAGGTTCAAGACTCAAAGTTAATGTAGGGGGGGCGCCGTGCAGCAGTAAGTAACTTACTGACTTTTCATTGTTTTTCGAGAGCCGAAGACTCAGGCGCGACTGATCGGTAATTCTATTTAAGCCTGGAATATTTTGTTTGCATAGATGGAAAATATAAAGTATTTAGTATTATAGTTTACATGGACCTATAACGGAAAACCCGTCTGGCCACCTTCCTGCCGTGAGGTGCTGCGCTCATGCCTCCTCCGCGGCAAAGCTTTTTGAAATTCAAGCAAACTCCTGTAAATCTTGGCCATTCATGTGCCCTGAGAAAGGGTGCATAATTATTATGAGCTAAGTCGTTAGGCTTATTTGTTAATTTCGGGCTCTCAAACAGGAGGAAAATTTCGGCCATTTTGCCGACAAATTCGGATTAATATGGACCCCTTTACAGGTTATAAAATCACCGTCACCAAGGCCGACAGCCAGACCGTGGTGTTTGTGGACTGGGGTGGCGGCTATAACGCCAACAGCCAGGGGGTGGTGCGTTTTACGAAATGATAGGGGGTATCGGCAAGCTGCGACTTATTATCCATCAACAGGAGGAAAGTTTATGTCTCGTTGCGGCTATCGCAGTAGGTGGGTTTTCCTGGGCGTATTGACCATAGCCAGCCTATTTTGCCCGTCGTCGGCCCCGGGCGCCGGCTGGGAGTCCCGGGGCATCGGCGGCGGCGGGGGCCTGTTCTGTCCCGCCATCAGCCCCCATGACCACAACCTCGTGTACATGTCCACCGACATGTCCGCCGTTTTTAAGAGCGGCGATTTCGGCCGGAACTGGACCACCCTCGATTTCCGCCAACTCCAGGGCGGCACCAAATCGTATCTCGGCTTTACCTCCGCCCCCAACATTCTTTACGCCAACAATAAGGACGCCAGCGGCGACGTGAACATCCCGTCCCGGAGCGTTGACGGCGGCCAGACCTGGACTCCCATCACCGACCCCACCTTGGGGGAGATCTACTACATGTTCGTCGACCCCACCACCACCAGCCGCCTGATGATCGGCAGCTATCGAGATCTCTATTTTTCCAATGACAGCGGGGCTTCTTTCTCCCTGGCCTATCACCTCACCCCCACCCCCACCATGGACGGGCTCAACGTGGGCGGGGTCTTTTGGGACGGGAATAACATCTATGTGGGCACCTCCGCCGGCCTGTTGGTCTCCGACAACGGCGGGACCAGTTTTACGGTCTCCCCGCTCACCGGCATTCCCAATGATGAGTACCTCTTCTCCTTTGCCGGGGCCAAGCAGGACGGTTCGGTGCGTTTCTTTGCGCTGACCGCCATTTCCGTCTGGCCCGACATATCTCCCTCTGACTTACACTGGTTTTATAGGGGAGTGTACCGCCTGGACTGGGGCCAGGCAGGCTGGGTGAAAAAAGTGGGCGGCCTGACCGACTGCCCCCGCCCCACCAATGTGGCCATGGCCATGAATAACATCAATGTGGCCTACCTGGCCGGGGGGAACGTCTGCACTAACTTCCCCATGGTTTATAAGACCACCAACGGCGGCGACGCCTGGACCGACGTCTTTCTCACCACCAACAATGAAAACATCTTCACGGGCTGGTCCGGCAACGGCGGGGACCGGGATTGGTGGTACGGCGAGTTTGTCCTGGGTTTTACCGTGTGCGCTAACAATGCCAACCGCGTCATGTTCACGGACCTGGGATTCGCCCACGTCACCGAAAACGGCGGCGCCTCCTGGCGGGCCGCCTACGTCAAGGAGGAGTCTCTGAATCCTACGGGTCTACCGACCCCCAAAGGGAAAAACTACGTCACCAACGGGGTGGAGGACACCAGCGTCTGGCGGCTGGAGTGGTTCAACCCTGACATCATCTTTGCCTCCTTCACCGATATCCATGGGATTCGCACTGCGGACAAGGGGCAGAGCTGGGTGAACGGCACCGCCCTGGGCCTGCCCCACAATACCACTTATTACTCCATGAAGCACCCCGTGTCCGGCAAGTGCTATGCCGCCACCTCCTCGGTCCATGACATGTATCAGAGCACCTTTTTGGCCGACGCCAGGATTGACGGCGGCCAGGGCCTTGTCCTGGTCTCCGACAATAACGGCGAGGTCTGGGAGACCCTGCACGACTTCGGCCATCCGGTCATCTGGCTGGCTTTGCACCCCACTCAGCCGGACACCATGTACGCCAGCGTCATTCACAGCACCCTGGGCGGCATTTACGTGACCCACAACCTGAGCGCCGGAACCGGGGCCACCTGGACCCGGCTGGGCATCCCGCCCCGCACCGAGGGCCACCCGTTCAACATCCACTGCTTAAAGGACGGCACCCTGGTGGCCAGTTACTCGGGCCGCCGGAATGCCAGCGGCGCCTTCACCCTGAGCTCCGGCATCTTCGTCAGCACCGACGGCGGCGCCACCTGGCTGGACCGCAGCCACACCGACATGCGGCGCTGGACCAAGGACGTGGTCATCGATCCCCATGACCCCTCCCAAAACACCTGGTACGCCGCGGTCTTCAGCCATTGGGGCGCATATCCCAATGAAGTGGGGGGCCTGTTCCGCACCACCAACCGGGGGCAGAACTGGACCCGCCTCAATAACATTTACCGGGTGGAATCGGTCACGATCCACCCCAAAGACCCCGAGACCATGTACTTGACCACCGAGGTCGAGGGACTGTGGATCACCCGGAACCTGAGCGCGGCCACCCCCACCTTCACCCAGCTGGCTGACTATCCTTTCCGCCACCCCGTGCGGGTCTTTTTCAATCCCTATGATGTGGGGGAGATATGGACCACCAGCTTCGGCGGCGGACTGCATGTCAAGAAGGTGGGCGGCGGCGGCAAGAGCGACGCCGCGAACTTCCTGTTGCTGTCGGATTGAGCAGGAGGGGAGAGACTAGCTGTGGTCTTGGGATTCCCCGGCCTCAGGCAGCATTACCCAGATCCATGGTGGATTCTTGCATTGCGCCGGGTGGCCTGCGCCATCTCGGCGCGAAATCCTTTCCATTGACAATTACGCCATGAAATTTTAAATTAAAAGTCAGGCGGTTGGCGCAGGATTACAATGAGACTGTTGCAAAAGTTCACCAAGGGGAATAGGAGATTATTATTTGTCATTCTGAGCCACCGTAGGTGGCGAAGAATCTAGACCCTTCGCTTCGCTCAGGGTGACAATCAGGGATTATTCGTGTAATTGCAACAGTCTCACAATAGGGGGCAATTTATTGCGCCCGTAAAGACGGGCGGGATAAATCACGCCCCTATATTTTTGCCCTCAAGTGCGGTAATTTCCCCAGGTGCTTATACCAAGTTGCATTCAAAAAGGTATTATTAATACCGTTTTCGGTTTTCGGTTTTCGGTTAGGAAAACCTGGAATACCAATAAGTTACAAATTGTATTTGTTGCATTTGATAAGGGATTCAAGTATGAACGGAGCGAAGCGGAGTGAAAAATATAGATTCGTTACGCGCAGAATGACAATTTTCCTCGGTTGACCGCAACCAAGTATTATACCATTTTCTCTTTCAAGTGCAACAAACTTA
>VGSO01000223.1 GCA_016874945.1 Deltaproteobacteria bacterium | reverse complement strand
GACCCGCCCAGAACCTCGCCGGGGGCCAGCTTCCAGACGTACTTGTTGACGATAAAGGACTCGATCAATACCTCCCGGACGAAGTGGACGCAGCCCTTGGGCTGGCCGGTGGTGCCGGAGGTGAAGAGAATGACGCCGATGTCATTGGCGCCCAGTTTCACATTGGTGAACTGATCCGAGGCTGCGGCCATGGCCTTGCCGAAGGGAACGTAGCCCTTGGCCCCCACTTCATCGGGATTGCCGCCCACCACGATGATCTTGGTGGGGAATTCGAATTCGTGCGCCCCGTCTTCCACCGCCGCCATGAGTGGGAAGCTCACCGCAAAGGCCTTGAATTCCGAGTTGTTCAACACAAAGGCCACTTCTTCCTTGGCCCACAAGGGGGACACGGGCACCGGGATGGCGCCCACTTTCATGATGCCAAAGTTGATGGCAATGGCTTCCGGCATGTTGGTCAGGCGGATGCCCACCCGGTCCTGGGATTCGACGCCCAAGCTGGTGAGGACGTTGGCGAACTTGTTGGCCGAAGCCAGCAGTTCTTTATAAGTGACCTTCTGATCCCCGAACAGGACGGCGACGTTATCGCCCCGGCCTTCCTCCACATGCTTATCAAGAAATTCTTCCGCAACACTCCACTGTCCTGAGGCATACTGCTTGAACTCTTCGGGCGTGGTATATTCGGCCCAGAGTTCTTTGGGGGGTAAATAATCGGCAGGGATTTTGCTCATAGACTGCTACCTCCTTGAGGATTTGGTTTACGTCGGTTGGGTCCTCACCGGGATTAACCCATGTGAAGTATATTACAAAGTCTTTGACAAGTGTCAAGAAATTTATGAATGAAGGGGATTTAAAGGATGGGTCTCGAACCCGGCTTCACCGGAGGCGGTGCGGGACCGCAAGAATTTGAAGCAGTCTTGAATCCAATCCCTATCTGAATGTTGTCCAGGTTTTCATGATTAAGATGGCCTTAGGGCGTCATTTTCCTTTCTCTCCGCGGGGAGAATCACCCCCCGGACTGATACCGATTCCCCCAAAGCCCGGTGTTAGAAGCACCACAAAATTTGCCTGGAGTTTGTGGGGCCTGGTTATTAATTTAATAATTTCCACCTGTTATCCTGAAGTGGTTTTTTGTAACCGGCGCCCAAGTTAGTTGGCATAGAATTAGCTTATATATAATGAGGGATAATCCGGTGCCTTTTCCCCACTCCGACTTGCCAGCCATTCCCGGGACCAGGAAGGGACCTGACAGACGGCGAAAAATACTCCCTTCAAGTACTGGTAAATCCAAATGGCAGGAGGAGAGATTTTGGAAAAAAGGAGGAGTCGCCCAATGATAGAAATTATCTGCGAGAATTGCCGGGAATTTAAAAGGACTTGCGACCCCCAGGTTTCCCAGGTATGTTACGGCCACTGCCGGGCTATCGAGTATCCTTATTTTCTGGCAATTTTCAAAGAGGACCGGCTGGGTGCGTTCACCGCTCCTGCCCGCTGCAAGTTTTTCCGCAAAAAAGTAAGCAATTTTTAGGCTGCCTTGCCAATTTGCCAAACGGGGCGCCCCTCCAGGGCGCCCCGGTTTTTTTAGGGTAAAGGGATCCCTATTCCCTATCCTCCTGGGCGCGGCATGATCACCAGGAGGAACAATTGACTTGACAGGTTTTAGGGAAGACCTTAGGATGCTTAACTAATCTTCGGAATACACGTAATTTTTATCTAAATGGTCATGTTAAATTTTTTGGCCGAAGACCGAAAACCGAAGACCGAAGACCGAAGACCGAAGACCTTATTTGATGGAGGCAGGAGAGACGCCAGATGTCCATTCAGGGTTATATTGATTATCAGCGCCGGGAATTCTGTAAAGATGTCCAATGCCCCGTACAGTTGGATTTGGATAGTCAACCGGAGGGCTCCGATGCCTATGAAAAGATAAGACTGACTTGTAAAACAGCTTGCCGATACACAACTTATCAATTTCATCATTGGCTGATCAATAAAGGTTATTTGATTGTCCGACCGGAATAATGACTTCTTAAATGATGTTATGCCATTTTACCATTAAAATACACTCAATCTTAAAATAACTCTGGGATTCCTCTTTGTTATTAACTAAGAACTAAGAACTAAGAACTAACAACTAACAACTCTATTTACGATGCTCAAGGGATAGGAGATTTGAAATGGATTGGGGAATGAAAAATCGCTTAGGCCAACTCATGCCGGGGGGCAGATGTTTTTTTATGCCCATTGATCATGGTTATTTTCAAGGCCCTACCCGGAATCTGGAAAAGCCGGGAGAGACGGTGAAACCGCTGCTGCCTTATGCGGATGCCATCTTTTGCACCCGGGGGGTATTGCGGGCGGCCATAGACCCTCTTAGCAGCAAGCCCATTGTGCTGAGGGTATCCGGATGCACCAGCATGGTGGGAGAGGATCTGGCCAATGAGGAAATCACCACCTCCATAGAAGAAATTATCCGCTTGAACGCGGCCGCCGTGGGGATCTCGGTCTTTATCGGCAGTCATTATGAAAAGGAGACTCTGAAGAATCTGGCCTCCCTGGTCAACGCCTGCGAGGATTACGGCATTCCGGTGATGGCGGTCACCGCCGTAGGCCGGGAAATGGAGAAGCGGGAATCCCGTTATCTGGCTTTATGCTGCCGCATCGCCGCGGAACTGGGCGCCCGGGTGGTTAAGACTTATTGGTGTGAGGAAGGTTTTGACAAGGTGGTGAACGGCTGTCCGGTGCCGGTCATTATGGCCGGGGGGCCCAAGTGCGAGACGGAACTGGAGGTGCTGGAATTTGTGCATGACGGCATCCAGAAAGGCGCGGCCGGGATCAACCTGGGGCGGAACGTCTGGCAGAGCGCCCATCCGGTGGCCATAGCCAAGGCTTTAAGGGCCATGGTGCACGACAATGTCTCGGTCAAGCAGGCGCACGAGATCTTCAAGAAGGCCAAAGAAAAGAAACCGACTGTGAAAGCGTGATACCAGATAAGCGTTCAGCTTTCAGCCGTCAGCTTTTTAAAGAAATACAGATAATTGTGCTTATAAAGCAAATCCTCCCAGTATGAGTTGCACAACATAACCATTTGTTTTTGCTGAAAGCTGATAGCTTATGTTTATTTAAACCGAAAACCGAAAACCGAAAACCGAAAACCGCTTATATGCTCGTCGCCAAATACTACAACAATAACGATATCCGCCTGGAGGAACTTCCCATCCCGAAGATCGGGCCGGGGGAGATCCTGGTCAAAGTCCGCGCCAGCGGCATCTGCGGCACCGATGTCATGGAATGGTACCGGATTAAAAAGGCGCCCCGCATTCTGGGCCATGAGATCGCCGGCGACATCGTGGAGTCCCAATCCGACAGATACCACATGGGCCAGCGCGTCTTTGTCAGCCATCACGTGCCGTGTAATAACTGCAAATATTGCCGGGCCGGCCATCATACGGCCTGCGATACCTTACACCAAGGCAACTACGATCCCGGCGGCTACAGTGAATTTGTCCGGGTCCCCCAGATCAATGTGGATTACGGGGTGTATGTCTTGCCGGATCAGGTTTCCTATGCCGAAGGCACCATGATCGAACCCCTGGCCTGCGGGGTAAGGGGGCTGCGGCTCATTGATATCCGGGCGGACCACACCGTCTTGATCCTGGGCTGCGGCATCTCCGGCATCCTCAACATTCAGTTGGCCAAGTTGACCGGCGCCCGGGTGGCGGCCACCGATATTAACGAGTATCGTCTGAATAAAGCTAAAGAATTCGGCGCCGACCAAGTGGCGCACGCGGCCCAAGACCTGAATCTGCCGGCGGATCGGGTCATCATCTGCACTGGCGCCTATGCCGCGGTGGAGCAAGCCTTCCGCTGCGTCGATAAAGCCGGAATCATCCTCCTCTTTGCCATCCCCAACCGGGATATCGCCCTTCCCATCCCCGACTTTTGGCGCAACGAGCTCACCGTGACCTCCTCCTACGGCGCCGCGCCGGCGGATTTGGAAGAAGCCCTGGCCCTCATCGCCAATAAAACGATCAACATCAAAGACACCATCACCCAAACCCTGCCGTTAACCCAAATCCAGGCAGCCTTCAAAATCGTGGCCGAAGCCCAAGAATCTTTGAAGGTGGTGTTGGAGCCTTAGTAAACTGGATTATGCGGTAGGATGGACCGATGCCGGCACCGGAAGAGAGAATAGAACGGGCCATCCTGCTGAGTCGCGGCGAGAAGGTCATGCTGGATGCCGATCTGGCCGTTCTTGATGGCGTGGCCACCAGGTCCTGGTCCAGGCCGTTAAGCGCAATGCTGAGCAGTGCCTTTCATCCAGCTTCGTGAATTATCCGGGCTAAAGGCCGCGCTGTGAGAATCTGCGTTCATCTGTGGTTAATTATTTCAAGACCCGCCACAGGCGGCGCAGATCATTCACCGTCAACTGGCCCGGCGCCGAGGCCCCTTTCTGGCTGAAAGGCGCAAAGGTCAGGAAGCTGCCCAAGAGGGGCGCCGCCACCCGGGACCACTTGCCCGCCGGGCCCATGCAGAAGGCGATGATTTCCCGCCCCTGGGCTTTGGCCGGGGGGATGAGGGAGAGAACCCGGAGGTTGTCTTCGGGCCGGCGGGCCAGGGTGACGATTTTAACCACCTGTGCCGGCGCGGCCAGCATTTCCGCCTGCAAATCCTGCAGTCGCCCGGTTTCCGGGGTTCCCCCAAAATCATGCCAGGAAAGGATAATTCCGGTGGCGCCCCGGCGTCCTGCCAGCTCCCGCCGCCAAGCCGCATCCACCGCCAGTTCCACGTCCAGGAAGTCCACCCCCCAGGCCAGGCATTCTTCCAATAACGCCAGCCGTTCCGCTTCCGTCCCGGTCCATTTTCCGCCCTCTTCCCGCCGACGGTTGGTGGCGATGACCGGCCCGGCCTTGGTGCGGAACAGCCGCGGCAGGTCCGGCTTTTCCAGGTAATCCAGGCGCAACTCGGCCCACAACCCCCGCCGCGCCGCCCGCAGGTAGAGGCTCCGGGCGCGGCGGACGGCGGTTTCGATTACCGGCACGCAGATGCGGAGAGACGGTTTCCGGTCTTCGGTCTTCGGTCTTCGGTCTTCAGTGGACAAAACCTATTCCCTATTCCCTGCTCACTGCCCCAGCACTTCCACTCCCGGCGCCTGGGGGAAGGATCCCAGGAGTTTGAAGTGGGCGCTGATGGTTTCCATCTCTTCCAGGGCTTGGCGCACCTGGGGG
>VGSO01000222.1 GCA_016874945.1 Deltaproteobacteria bacterium | reverse complement strand
TCCAGAGCGGCTGGGACCGCAACACCTTCCTGGAGCAGACCTGCCGCAAAGCCGGGCTGCCCCCGGATGCCTGGAAAGACCAGGCCGCCAAGATTTATACTTTCACTGCGGAAATTATCTGTGAGCATTCCCATCCCGGGGCCTGCGCCCCTCAGGAGTCCAACTAGCCATGACCCCGCGTCTTCCCGTTCCCGTGACCCCGGAGCCCAAGCCTCCGGAGAGCATCCTGAGGCGCTTGCTGCGCCAGCGGTTCATTCTGGTTTCCCTGGCGATCATCGGGTTTTTCGCCATGCTCTTTATCTGGGATAGCTTCCGGACGATCCCCACCCCCGAATTGCCTTCCCCTGCCAAAGCCCCGGCTCCGGCCAGGGAAATTCCCCTGCCCCCGCATCAGGAAATAACTCCGGAAGCCAAAAAAGCGGCGCCACCCGAGAAAGAAGCGGTCCAGGCCCTTCCTTCGGCTGCCGTTGCTCCTCCGCCACCCCCGGCGCCTCCCCGGGAACCGCTGAAAGGCGAGGCCTTCACCCGAGCCTTGATCAAGATCATGGATGATCAGGTGAATAAAACCTGGTTCGGCTGGCGGTCCAACACCATTGTCTTCGGCAAAATGGGCCTGACGGACAATGTCAATCACGTCCAACGGGGAGTCCTGGAAGTGGCCCGGCGCACTATTATCGTCCTCAATGAGCACCTGACCCGGTTTGCCATCACTGAAGCCTACAACCCCCATATCAACGAAGCCATGAACTTTTTCATGGTCAGCGCCGACAAGTACTGGTTCCCTTCGGCCTCCGGCAAATACCGGGAGGCCATCCATGACCTGGAAATCTACCTGGAGGCCCTCTCCAAGGGACGGAGCAGGTTTTACACCCGGGTGGATAATCTAATGGTCCTCATGAGCAATTACAAAGATCTCCTGGGCAGCAGCTTCCACAACCTCAGTAAGGACAAGGAGGCCGACGGCTCGGCCATATCCTGGTTTGTGGTGGACGATTACTTCTATTTTTCCCAGGGTATCGCCCTGGGCATGTCCCAGATGCTGGAGGCGGTTCAGAAGGACTTCCACGCCGAACTCCAGAAAAAGAACCTGCACAAGCTGATGGAAGACGCGGTTCACGCCCTCCATGAGGCCGCCCACCTCAACCCCTGGGTGGTGACCAATGGCGCCAAGGACGGCATCCTGGCCAATCACCGGGCCAACATGTCCACCTACATCGGCGAGGCGGAGCACGTCATCTCCACCCTACAGATGGCCTTGGGGACTAATTAAGATAATTTGAGGGGAGGGCCGGGGGACAACGAGTCCCCCGCCCTCCCCCCAAACTCCCCTCCCAACCCCCTGTAAAGGGTTAGGCTAGATGCTTCTGTCCCCCCTCCTCAATTTCCCCTGGAACTTCCTTGAAAATTCCGCCCTTTTGTTTTATTTTGGGTTCCAAAGCGGCCAAATTCACGCCAGGAGCGGCCCATGCGCGTCAGTCAGATCATGAGCCAGGATATCGTGGCCATCTCCCCCGACAAGCGGGTGGGGCAGGCCTTGAATCTCATGCAGAAGCACAATATCCGCCACCTCCCGGTGGTGCAGAACGACCACATGGTGGGCTGGATCACCTCCCGGGACCTGCGGGAAGTGCTGTTGGCCTCCATGTTGGAGAAAATCACCGTGGGTGACTTGATGATCCAAGAACCCATCCGGGTCAGCCCCGATACCCATATCGAGGAAGCGGCCCGCCTGCTCCTGGACCACAAAATCGGGGGCATGCCGGTGATGGAAGGCGACCGCCTGGTGGGCATCATCACCATGCTGGACTTGATTTCCGCGTTCCTCACCATGCTGGAACTGCTGCGCAGCAGCTCCCGGATAGATTTGCTGCTGGAGGATAATCCGGACGCCCTGGAGAAGGCCACCGGGATTATCAAGGCCGCGGGAGGAAAGATTATCAACGTGGCCCTGGGGCCGGTTAAAGACCTCCGTCGGGCGTATTATTTCCGCCTGGACCGATGCGCCCTGGCGCCCATTATCGACGCCCTGAATAAGGGAGGCCTGCAGGTTATGGACTTTATTCCCTGATCGGTGTCACCGGTCCAAATAAAAAAGGTGCGCCGTGCGCACCCTGCCGGGACCCGTTAATCTATGGATTAACTCTTGTGCCATTCATCCATGCAAATGTAACAAACGCCAAATAATACTATGATAGCTTTATTGTTTTTTAACTGAAAACTGAAAACTGTATTAATCCGCCTGGCACACCCGGTTCTTCCCCGTTTGCTTGGCCTGGTAGAGGGCGTTGTCGGAAGCCTTAACCAGGCCTTCGCCGTTCATTCCCGGTTTCAATCCCGCCACCCCGATGCTCACGGTGAAGCGTATCTCCCCTCCGGGTAAAGCCACGGCGAGCCAGGAGATGCCGTGGCGCAGCCGTTCCGCCAGGGCCAGGGCCTGGTCCGTCGGGGTCTGGGGCAGCAGCATCACGAACTCCTCCCCGCCGTAGCGGCAGATGACGTCGGCCTGACGCACCACGGTTTCCAGATAAGCCGCCAGATTTTTCAGCACCAGGTCCCCCAGGGGGTGGCCCAGGGTGTCATTAATTATCTTGAAATCATCAATATCCATGAACAGGAGGGACAGGGGCGTGTCGTAACGCTGGCTCATGCGAATTTCATGGTGCAGCACGTCCCAAAAATAGCGGTAATTGAAGAGTCCGGTCAAGGGATCCCGGATGGCCTGGTTGCGCAGCTGGTCATAGAGCACCAGGTTGCGCAAGGCCGATTCCCCCTGGAGAGTGAAAATGCGGCAGAGTTCCGCCTCTTCCGGCGAAAAGGGGGTCTCCCGGGCGGCTCCGAGGAGTCCCAGGACTTCTCCGGCTTTAACCTTGGTCCACAGCATCCCGGGCAGAAGCGCTTGCAATTGGGCCGTTTGACCCGGGTCGGGGAAAATACTGCCTCGCTCTAAGCCGTCATGCAGGCAAGATTTAAAGGTTCTCAGGTTCTCCGCGGACACCCCCGGCCGCTGCCGGTAGGCTTCCAGGGGAAGGTTTTCCCTCTGCCCGTGAAGTCCCAGGCCCAGGAGACACAAGGGGATGCTCTCCCAGATGAGGTTTAACAGCCCTTCCACGATCTGTTCCCAGGATAGGGGGCAGGCCAGGGCCACCCCGATGCGCCGGATCTGCGCCAGCTCCGCGGCCCGCCGCCGGGCCAGCTCATCTCGGGCCTCTTTAATCTCCCCTAAGAGTTCCCGGTTGCGCAACGCCAGACGGCGGTGCTCCAAACTCCGGGCCACGATGGCCTGCAGGTCGGGGAGGCGCAGGTCCTGCTTTATCAAGTAATCATATGCCCCCTGGTGCATGGCCTGGAGCACCGTGTCGATGTCGGCGTAGCCGGTGAACATTATGACTTCAATGTCCGGGTCCTTGGATTTTATCTGGGACAGAAGATCCAGCCCCGAAATCTCCGGGAGCCTCAGGTCAACAAGGGCCAGATGCAGTTCATCCTCCCGGTTCAGGATATCCAGAGCCTGGCGGCTGTCCGCGGCAGTGGCCACCGCATAACCCTGGCCTTCCAGAAACTCCTGCAGGGTCGTCAGAATTTGAGGATCGTCGTCCACCAGGAGAATCTTCTCACCCGGCATTAAGGCCCACCTTCCATAGAAATCAGGGTGTCCCGGCGGAATTGTTCATCGTCGGGCTGAGGGTAGTCCAGGTTATAGTGCAGACCCCGGCTTTCCTTGCGCCACAAGGCCATGCGGATGATGAGGTCCGCGACATAGGCGATGTTGCGCAGCTCCAGGAGGTCGCTGGTAATGAGAAATTTCCAGTAATATTCGTTGATCTCCTCCAGGATGGGCCCGATGCGGGCCTGGGCCCGTAGCAGGCGGCTGTTGGAGCGCACTATGCCCACGTAGTTCCACATGACCCGGCGGATTTCCTCCCAACTGTGCGACACCACCACCGCTTCCTCGCTGTCCGTGGCGCCGTAAGTGTCCCAGGCGGCCACCGGCACCGTGGGCTTTAACCGCAACCGGGGCAAAGTTTCCCCGGCCGCCTGGGCCGCCTGGGCCGCCTGGTGGGAAAAGACCAGGGCTTCCAACAGGGAGTTGCTGGCCAGCCGGTTAGCCCCGTGCAGCCCGGTCATGGACACTTCCCCCACCGCGTAAAGGTTGGAGATGGTGGTGCGGCCCCCGGCGTCCACCACCACCCCGCCGCACATGTAATGGGCCGCGGGCACCACGGGGATGGGCTCCCGGGTCATGTCCATGCCCAATTCCAAACACCTTTGATAGATATTGGGAAATCTGCTTTGAATAAAATCGGCATCTTTGTGGCTGATGTTTAGATAAACGCAGTCATCGCCGCTTTTTTTCAGCTCCAGGTCAATGGCCCGGGCCACCGTGTCCCGGGGCGCCAGGTCTTTCAAGGGGTGGTATTTCTCCATGAAGGGCCGGCCCCGCCGGTCAATGAGCACCGCGCCCTCCCCCCGCAGGGCCTCGGAGATGAGAAAATTCTTGGCCTGGGGATGATACAGGCAGGTGGGGTGGAACTGGACGAATTCCATGTTGCCGATGAGCGCCCCGGCCCGGTAGGCCATGGCCACCCCGTCGCCGGTGGCCACGTCCGGGTTGCTGGTGTAAAGATAGACCTTGCCCACCCCGCCCGTGGCCAGCAGGGTGATGCGGGCCAGGAAGGTTTCCACCTGCCCGGTTTCGGTGTTCAGGACATAGGCTCCCAGGCAGGATTTGTCCGACTCGGTGATCACCCGCCCCTGGCGCACCACGCGCTCCAGGGTGATGAGGTTCACCCCCATGTGGTTTTCGTAAACCTGGATGTTGGGGTGGGCCAGGACCTTCTCGGCCAGGATGCGCTCCACTTCCGCGCCGGTCATGTCGTGGGCGTGGATGATGCGCCGCCGGGAATGGCCCCCCTCCCGGCCCAGGTCGAAGCCGTTGTCCTTGCCCTCATCAAAATGGGCCCCCAGCGCCACCAGCTCCTGGATGCGCTCCGGGCCTTGCCGCACCACCAGGTCCACGATGTCCGGATGGCACAGGCCCTCGCCCACGGTGAGGGTGTCCTGGATGTGATATTCGAAGCGGTCGTCGGGCCCCAAGACCGCGGCGATGCCCCCCTGGGCCAGGCGGGTGGAGCTCTCCGTCAGCCCCCGCTTGGTGATGATGTTCACCGTGGCGACTTCGGCCATCTTCAGGGCATAACTCAACCCCGCCAGCCCCGAGCCGATTACC
>VGSO01000221.1 GCA_016874945.1 Deltaproteobacteria bacterium | reverse complement strand
GCCTGGAAGGAGCCGAATTAGCGGCAACTTCCAGTTCTGCCAGAGAACAATTCTCCAGGTTGGGCGCAATCCGTCTGGGCACAAATGAAGGAAAACATACTTTTCATAAAAAGTCTAGTTTTTTGTAAACTATTTTTGTCTTTGATGGGAAAAAACTTTTGGCAAACGCTATAGTCCGAAGCAGATTAGACTCTTGACCTCTTGATTGCTCCTGAGGCCCGAGGAAATAGATACAGCTTGCCAGAAGCGGGAGTTATCAGTGAAGCGGAGAAAATTGCGGATATGGGATGGATAGGCGAGGTTTTCGGATCCGTGATAAGTCCAGCGTCATGGCAGATAACGCCATGATATCACATGATTTTACGTCCCCCGACCCTCCCCTCAAAATCACCGTCACTTCCCCGCGATCATTGAAATCTCGATTTTGGCGTTTTTCGGCAGCTGGGCTACAGCCACGGTTACCCGGGCCGGCGGCGCCGCCGCGAAATAGCGGCCGAAGATTTCATTTACCTTGGGAAAGTCGTTCATGTCCTTGAGGTATACGGTGGCCATGAGCACGTTATCCATGCTCATCCCAGAGGCCTTGAGCACTGCGCTCAGGTTGTCCATAGCTTGACGCGTTTGCTCCTCTATGCTGGCGTCGGCCAGTAACTGCCCGGAACCGGGATTGATTGCCAACTGTCCGGAAAGGAACAGCAGGTTGCCGTATTTGATCGCCTGGGAATAAGGACCGATGGCCCTGGGGGCGCCATCGGTCGATATGGCCTGCTTTAGCGGCGGCGTTTCCCATGGGGAGGAACAGCTTGCGAAAGCTAGCGCAATAAGGCAGCATACGAGGCACCGAGCGGTACCCATGGCTTTCACTCCCATTGGTTCAATAACCCCGCGCCATCGAATTCAACCCCTGCTCGCTTCGGATCATAGAGCCGGTTGGGTAAGCAGCATCACCTGGACACCCTGGTCGCGCAGAGTTTTAACTAGCGCCTGGACATGATCCCAATCCCGCGTCTCCACCAGCAATTCCACCGCGGGGGTCTTCACCGAAGGAACGAAAATCCGATCATACTGGGCTTCGATTATATGCCCGCCATTGCTATTAATGAGTGCCGTAACCTTTGTAAGTCCTCCCGGACGGTCGGGAACCAGAATCCGGAGCCGCACCAGCTTCCCGTCCCGGATGAGACCACGCATCAGCACCATGGAGAGGAGTCTCGAATCTATATTGCCGCCGGTGATCACGAGACCCACCCGTTTCCCTGTGAAACGCCGGGGATGCTCCAGCAGCGCCGCCAAACCCGTGGCTCCCGCGCCTTCGGCTACCGTCTTGCCCTCCTCAATTAAAGTTACTATGGCTCGCTCTATGGTGGTCTCCTCCACTAAAAGCACCTCGTCCACCAGCTTTCTCACAATGCCCAAAGGGATTTCTCCAATATCTCGCACCGCCAAGCCTTCTGCAATCGTATCGCCGCCCACCTGCACCGGGAGCCCCTTCAGACGCTGGTACATGGCACTATAGGTTTTGGATTCCACCCCGACAATGCGGATACCGGGTTTGAGGGCCTTGGCGGCAATGGCGCAACCGGCAATCAACCCGCCGCCGCCAATCTGAACCAGTAAAACATCAAGGTCGGATACGTCATTCAGCATCTCCACCGCGACGGTCCCCTGCCCGGTGATGACCTGAGGATCATCAAAGGGGTGGATGAAGGTGAGACCTTCCCGGGAGGCGCGCTCACGGGTAAACCGGGAGGCCTCATCAAAGGTATCGCCTTCGAGAACCACCTCGGCCCCGTAAGCCTGGGTTCGGCACACCTTGATCATGGGCGTCCCTTTGGGCATCACAATCACCGCGCGCACTTTCAGCCGGGAGGCGTGGTAGGCCACGGCCTGGGCGTGATTGCCGGAGCTCGCTGCAATGACCCCCCGGTCGCGTTCGGACTGGGAAAGGCACAGCAGTTTGTTGAGCGCTCCCCTTTCTTTAAAGGCCCCGATAATTTGCCGGTTCTCGAATTTCAGGTAAACCTCGGCCCCGACGATTCTGGAGAGCGGCCGGTTTGGCAAGCAAGGGGTATGTACGATGTTTCCCGCTAGGCGCTTCTGCGCTGATTGAATATCTGCAAAGGTGAGGCGGTCGGCATCTGCCCCCATTGGGGGTGACGGGGAACAGAACCCCGGCAGGGTCCGCAGCAGCGGAAAGGACAACCCCGCCAGGAACCCGGCCGCGGTGAGGCGAAGGAACGAGCGGCGATCAGAGGAGAAATCGGCCTGCATGTCCATTCTCCTTGAAACCATTCCTTTTGTCTTTTTAAATCATTTCTTGGTAGCCAAGTTATCTTGTGGGATACATGATAGCATGAGATTTTTTAAAAAATCAATTTCGCCGGATACTGGGGCATAACAGACAATTGACAATGAGGAAAAGAGAATGATCACTTGCCAAACCCGACAATTATCCCCCAAGAGGGGAAAAAGTCGATATGATCTTCATCGCAAAATGTCTGGCGGAAGCTTTAGTATTCGAACTTATACCATTTTCTCTTTCAAGTGCAACAAACTTAATCTGTAATTTATTGATAATCCGTAATTATCTTTACCGAAAACCGTATTATTTGCCGCCCTGGTGCAATGGTGCGTGGAACGCACCCTAAAAAATAATGAGGCGGACCGAGGGCCCGCCCCACCAGCAAAAATATCTTATGGGGAAAGCCGAAGCCTGCGGCGGCATTAAATTTTCATTTCTGCGCAGGCGCGTGGGAACCAGGGATCCAGGCGGTGAAATTTTTCCTTGACAAGAAGACAGATTGTCCAATATATTGTATATGCCTTCTTTACACATACAACATATTGCAATTATAAAAGATTTTGACATGTCCTTACATTCAAGGAGAAAAACATGCCGCTCCAGGAGGAAGTGCGGGAATTAGCCGGGGAACTGCCCTTAAGCGCCAACGCCATGGTGGTCCTGAAAAAGCGCTATCTCAAGAAAGACGAACTGGGCCAGCCCACCGAAGCCGCGCCGGACATGTTCCGCCGGGTGGCCCAGACTATCGCCGGGATTGACCGCACCTACGACCCCGACGCCGACGTGGACGCCACCGCCCGCAAATTCTACCACATGATGGCGTCTTTGGCCTTCATGCCCAACTCCCCCACCCTGATGAACGCCGGCCGGGAGCTGGGCCAGCTCTCCGCCTGCTTCGTCCTGCCGGTGGAAGACGACATCGAGTCCATCTTCGACGCCATCAAGTTCACCGCCATGATCCACAAATCCGGGGGCGGCACCGGCTTTTCCTTCTCCCGCATCCGCCCGGAAAACGATCCCGTCATGTCCACCCGGGGCGTAGCCTCGGGACCCATCTCCTTTATGAATATTTTCGACGTGGCCACCGAAACCATCAAGCAAGGCGGCACCCGCCGGGGCGCCAACATGGGGATCTTAAGGGTGGACCACCCGGACATCGAAAAGTTCGTCACCTGTAAAAACGACACCAAGAAACTCACCAACTTCAACATCTCCGTGGGGCTCACCGACGCCTTCATGGACGCGGTGCTTAACGACCAGGATTTTCCCCTCATCAACCCCCGCAGCGGCCGGGAAATGGGCCGGGTTAAGGCCTCCCGGCTCTTCGACCTCATCGTCCAGAGCGCCTGGGCCACCGGCGAGCCGGGCATCATCTTCCTGGACGCCATCAACCGGGGCAACCCCCTGCCCCACCTGGGGGACATCGAAGCCACCAACCCCTGCGGCGAGCAACCCCTTTTGCCTTACGAGTCCTGCAATCTGGGGTCTCTCAATCTGGCCCGGGTGGTGCAAGACGGCCAGCTGGACTACGCCGCCCTGAAGGACCTGGTGCACACCGCGGTGCACTTCCTGGACAACGTCATCGACGCCAACAACTTTCCCCTGGAGATCATCCGGGAGCACACCCTGAAGAACCGCAAGATCGGCCTGGGGGTCATGGGCTTCGCGGATATGCTGCTCCTTTTGGGCATCCCCTACAATTCCGACGAAGCGGTGCGGACCGCGGAAGAAGTCATGGCCTTCATCCAGAAGGAATCCCAGGCCGCGTCCGCGGCCCTGGCAGAAAAACGGGGCAACTTCCCCACCTTCCCCGGCAGCCGCTATGACGGCAACGGCTTGGGCCGCATGCGCCACGCCACCACCACCACCATCGCGCCCACCGGCACCATCAGCATCCTGGCGGGGTGCTCCAGCGGCATCGAGCCTCTCTTCGCGGTGTCCTACGTCCGCCGGGTCCTGGAAGGCACGGAACTGGTGGAAGTCCACCCCTTATTCGAGGAACTGGCCCGGCGCCGGGGCTTTTACTCCCCGGAACTGATGCGCCACATCGCCCAGACCGGCACCATCCGGGACATCAAGGAAATCCCCAAGGACGTCCGCCGCCTCTTCGTCACCGCCCACGAGACCTCCCCCCAGTGGCACATTCGCATCCAGGCGGCGTTCCAGAAGTACACCGACAACGCGGTCTCCAAAACGGTGAACTTCCCCCGCCAGGCCGCGCCGGAAGACGTGCGCCAGGTTTACTTCATGGCCTATGAAATGGGCCTCAAAGGGGTGACCATCTACCGGGACGGCAGCCGGGACCAGCAGGTCCTGAGCTTCGGCAAAGACGCCCCCAAGCCCCAGGAAGCCCAGTACATCACCCCCCGGCCCCGGCCGGCGCGCACCTCCGGGGTCACGGAACTCATCACCACCGGCTGCGGCAAGCTCTACGTCACGGTAAACTCGGACGAGCTGGGGTTCTGCGAGGTCTTCGCCCAGATGGGCAAGACCGGGGGCTGCGCCTCCAGCCAGATCGAGTCCACCGGCCGCCTCATTTCCCTGGCCCTGCGCTCCGGGGTGAAGATCGACGCCATCATCAAGCAGATCACCGGCATCCGCTGCCCCAGCCCCATCTGGCAGAACGGCAGCCAGTTGCTTTCCTGCCCCGACGCCATCGCCCGGGTGCTTAGGAGCGTGGCCCAGGTGGACGCGACCCCGGAAGCCGCGGCCATGGCCACCTGCCCCGACTGCGGCAGCGCGGTGGAACACGAAGGGGGTTGCCTGGTCTGCCGCGCCTGCGGGTTTTCCAAGTGTAGTTAATGTAGGGTGCGCCTTGCGCACCAAAAATATAGTGGCACCGGCTTTCAGCCGGTGGGAATTTGAGGAAGGGGGCCAGGGGCCGACGGCCCCTGCCCCCCTTCCCCCAACCCCATCCCCCCAACCC
>VGSO01000220.1 GCA_016874945.1 Deltaproteobacteria bacterium | reverse complement strand
CCCTCCCCACGGTGGGAGGGGGCTAGGGGGAGGGGGGCGAAGCCGTTTATAACTATGGGATAATACAAATTATTTTTACCACCCCCACCCTTACCCTCCCCCCTCAAGGGGGAGGGAACCGACCCAATATCGTTAATTTCGCTTTTGACCATGACTTTTGCAAGAGGCTCAATAAGTTACAGATTAAGTTTGTTGCACTTGAAAGAGAAAATAGTATAACAGAGGCTCATTTCAATAAAAAGGAAGGTTAAAAGGCGGTTCGGGGAAATTTTCTAGTAGGCCCTGGGGGAAGATTTCGGCATCGGTTTAAACTTGGCAAAGTCCCCTGGTATAACAGCCGGCGTTTACAGGCCAGGGGGCGGCGCCCTTAGGAATTTTATGGATTCGCCTGCCTTTCGTTTATGTTGCGGAGGTCTTAACTTGTAACACCTTGATAATTTTTATTCTTTTTCCCGAAGGCCGAAAATCTCTATTACCAATGCCAATCCTGGGTCGCCTGACGTCAGGAATTATCCGTGGACCTGGCCAGGAGATTCTGGGCTTCCCAGGCTTGCCAGGGAGATTGGGGCGCCGGGGGCAGAGCATCGTAATCGGCAATGCCCACCACTTTGACGAAATAGCTCTGACAAACTTCGTCCAGTTCCTGGATAGTGAGTTGGGGGGGCTGGCCGAAAAATCTAGCCCGGTCCAGGATCATCTCCAGCAGATCCCGGGAATGGCAGGCGCACAGGGGCCGGGAAGGCTGGACAAAATAGCGGGTCAGCAGGTAGCGCGCCATCTCCGGATTAAACTCCAAACCGTGCTGGCTGCAATTACGGCGGAAAATTTCCGTGAACTGCTCCGGAGACACATAGCCTAAATAGATCTTGTGCCGAATGCGCCTTAAAAAAGCTTCGTCCGCCAGGCTATAAGGGTTGAGGTTGGTGCAAAAGATGATCAATTGGTCAAAGGGGATGGCAAACTGCTGGCCGGTGCGCAGGAACAGGAAATCCTGACGCGTCTCCAGGGGGAACATCCAGCGGTTCAACAATTGCTGGGGTTTGATTCTCTGCCGGCCGAAATCGTCGATGATATAGATGCCGTTGTTGGCCCGCAGATGATGAGGAGCCTCATAGTATTTCAAAGTGGGGTTATATTTAAGCTCCATGTTGTCTTCGGTCATTTCCCCCCCGGCTATGACCACGGGCCGGCGGCACCGCACCCACCGGCCATCGTGCCTGGGGGCCTCCGGCGGATCCTCCACCGGCCGGTGGTTGACCTCATCATAAAGGCGAACTATCTGACCGTGAACATAAAGGGCATAGGGGATGAAGATATGGTCCTGGAAAGCTTCGGCGACGCACCGGGCCAGCAAAGTCTTGCCGTTGCCCGAGGGGCCGAAAAGGAACATGGCCCGGCCGCTATTAATGGCCGGCCCCACCTTGTCCAGCATTTCCGCGGTGAATACGTAATCCGCGCACACTTCATGGAGACGCTCTCTGTCCACCTTCTCCCGGTGGATGGTCTGGGCCTCCACCCAATCCCAGTAGTGCTCCAAAGACACCGGGGCCGGACCCACGTAACTGTTCAGTTCCAGGCATTGCTCCGCATGAGCCTTACCCAGTTCGCTTATGGCATAGCGGAGCATTACGGACACCACCGTGGAGCCTTTGGCCATCCCGTTACGCGTTTTAGCGTTTAAAAACATCTTGTCCTTGAGATAATCGATGATCCCCTCCACCAGGTGTTCCGGGATCTTGAGTTCCTGGGCTATCTCCACGGAGGAAAAAGAGTCCAGGAAATATGCGTGCTTCAGCAGCAATTGGGCCAGCAGCCAGCGGGGCACCCCCAGCTCCTGGAAGGTCCGGGGCAGGGGAGGATAAATGGGCAGGAGTTTGGCCAGTTCTTCCGGAGTGATGAGGTTGAGTTCCAGGATATTTTCCGCCAGAAAGCCGCCGTACTTTTCCTGATAGGCCTCTGCTTGCTGGAGTTGCTCCGGCGTCAGCGCCTTACTTTTCAAGAGATGAGTCGCCAGGTCCATGGATTATTCCCCCGGGCAATACAGTTTTCTGTTTTCTGTTTCCGTATTTTGTGTTCGTTTTTCTAAGTTCTCTTGCAATAATTAATATAATCAGCAGGTTAGTTTATATTAGGGAAGAGAAAGCATATACCCGCAGTTGTCTTAAATCGCCAATCCGGAAGAGGCTCTTGCAAAAAATTAGCAAAACCGATCCCGGCTTCTATTCCCCCTCCCCACGGGGGGAGGGGGCTAGGGGGAGGGGGGCGAAGTCGTTTATAACTACGGGATAATACAAATTATTTTTGCCACCCCCACCCTAACCCTCCCCCCTCAAGGGGGAGGGAACCGACCCAATATCGTTGATTCAGCTTTTGGCCATGACTTTTGCAAAAGGCTCTGAAGCTAAAGATTCTAAACTTCCTTCCGGTAATGGGAGGGTTCACCCTACCAAAAGTAATAACTCGAGTATTCCGCGGTGGCCGCCGGCTCCTGGGGCTCCTTTTCTTCCATCAACTCCTCTTCCGTCACCCATGCGGTGCGCGGGAGACGGGACTCTTTCAAAACCCTCTCCGCAATTTCCTGGAACGCGGCCATGGCCTTATTCTTTTTTTGCGACAAGAAGAATGGGTTGGTATTATTTACCGCGGCCTCCACTGCGGAGTCATAGGGCACGCGGCCCAGCACCTCGAGCTGGAGGCTGAGAAAATCCCGGCATACCTCCTGGATTATCCGGGCACAGTTTCCATCCCGGTGGGTTTTAATCATGTTCACCACCAGCCAGACCCGCATATAGGCCATCACCCGCACCACCCGGGCGTATTCCCCGGGAAAGGCGTCCTTCAAATAAGCTAGCAGCTCCCTGATGGACCTGGGCGTCTCATATTCAGGCTTGCCCGCCATCATGAAGAGCATCTCCAGCATGTCATTGTCGCGGGAGAATTCTCGGGAGAGCTGGCGGTATAGGGCGCTTTTGATGAAGCCGTAAGCGTTTTGCAGGGAAGTGGCCTGGTTGGTGGTCAGAACGATTTTGCCGGGGGAGTAATTAAAGAAGTCCAGGAAATTGAAAGAGGTGCCCGCCCCCAGGTCCAGAAGCACAAAGTGAGCGTCCAGCCCTTCCATTTGTTTCAAAAGACGAATTTTTTGGGCGAAGGTGGGGTTGGCCGCGCCCAGGACGTCGTCGGCGCCGCAGATGAGACCGATACCCTCGACTTCCGTGGGAATGATGAGGTCTTCCAGGCGCTCCACCCTTTTTAGCAGGAAATCCTCCAGGGTCACCGGCGGGTAATGCACCCCCATAAGAGTGTGAAGGTTTGCCCCACCCAGATCGGCGTCGATTAGGATGACTTTTTTCCCCAAGCGGGAGAGGGAAATACCTAATCCCAGGGTAAAGATGCTCTTACCGATGCCCCCCTTGCCCCCTCCGATACTCCATAGTTTGATGCGCGTTATCTCCTGCATGGCTTATCCCTCAACGCCCCAATGGAGGTGTTTAATAATTCCTACAAGTTAGGTCGCCCTGGCGTCTTGGGCGAAAGACCGGAAAAGCGGGAAAGGAAGTAACCACCTTTTTCCCTTTTTTCCCCTTTTCCCTTTGGGTAATTCTTAGTTAATGGCGCAAGAACTCCTGGGCCATCCGCTGGGCCAAGGCCAGTTGCCGGTTCGCCGGCAGCCCGGCCCACTCCGGGTTGATGCAGATGTAATTCCTTAAAAAGAAGCGGATGACCTCTTCCTGGCAGGGCGCCATCAACCCATCCGCCAGGTCTGCCGCGGGCCCCAGGTTATATAACTGGCCGGGCGCCCTGATTCCGTCTGGCCAGGACATCACTGAGGGCCAGGGGTTGGAACCACTTAGGGCCCAGATTTCGAAGTCGGGCTGCCCCCCCGCCAAAGGCCAGGCTCCCGCCCGGTAGTTCTCCCGGGTGAGCTGCGCCCCTAACTCGGCCATAATTTGGAAAAACCGGGCCCACACTTCCGGGGTGCGGTCCACCGGCCGGCAGAGGTGGACGTCAGGCTCTGCGGATGCAGTGGACAGCCGGGGAGGGTCGTTGGCCAGTTGCTGCAAAAATTCCCAGCGTTCCTGATTCTGGCGGGCATCCCCCCAAGGGGCATGCCAGAGGAGACCCAGCAGCAGTCCTGAATCCTGGAGGCCCGCAGCCCAGGCCCTTTGCGCCACCCCCCGGTAGTACTCCTCCAGAGACGCTTCCGGGGTTAGCAAGGCCTGCAGGACCTGGGCATACCCCGAGATGTGCCGGTAGATTTCCTCCCAGGAGGGGGGCTCCCAGCCCGGAGGAAAGTAGGAGAAAGCCGCAATCACACCTTGGTCCCGCAGGAATCGCCAAACCTGCGGGCCGGGAAACCGGGGCGGCTTTTCCTGGGGGGGCGCCAGCCAGCGCCAGGCCACCCCCTCCAACTCCCCTGAGGGAGGCACTAATACTTGGACCCCATCGCCGTATATCGTTATTTCTTGAATAGGCGCGGCAGACGGAATAACCGGGCTATCTTCCCGCAGGGCAAAGAAATGGCGTTCCCGTCCTCCGGGGCCCAGGGCTATGGTGTCCGCCTTCCATCCCTTGTGGTCCATTCCCGCCACGGCTGGGTCTCCCGGAGCAATTTCCAGGACCAGCAACTTTGAAGCTTTCCCGGTGCGCACCGCCAGGTTGGCCGTGGTCTCCTGCCAGGAAAGGGCCCCCAGGGCCTCGGACCAGTCTTCAAAGGGCTGCGTGAAGTCTATCCCCAGATCTTTTCCCTGGTCATCCACGACCAGAAGCGACCATCCCAGGCGGCAATATTCCCGGGCCGCCTCTTCTAAAACCTCCCAGTAATCCAACTCCTCCTTGAGGCTGAGAATGCGGCCTATCTCATCTTGCCCAAGTTTGACCGCAAAATTCGGGGGAGGCATGTCCCTTCCTCCTTGACCATACCGCGACGAAAATTCTTATGCCTGACAGAGATTTTAGCCATCGGGGAGAATTGGGCAATGGGGGGATTTCTGGTTTTTAATCTCGATTTCCCTGAATTTTTGAGGAGAAAGCGGCAGCTATAGGGGTTGCCCAAAGTAATTTCCCCGTAGGGGCACGGCGGGCCGTGCCCAAGGTACAGGGGCGCAGCACGCTGTGCCCCTACGTCAAAAAACAATCGGAAAAAACTTTTGGCAATCGCTATAAGCCGCTAAATTTTGCCGGCGATTATCCCTTTCACAAAGTGCTTGACATGTTCTCTGTCAGGGGTGTACTGTG
>VGSO01000219.1 GCA_016874945.1 Deltaproteobacteria bacterium | reverse complement strand
GCCGACTTAATCATCATTCTGGCCCACCTGGGGCACCAGCGGGAGCGACTGCTGGCCCAGCGGGTCAAGGGCATTCCTGTCATCGTGGGCGGCCATTCCCATACCAAGGTATTGGAGCCGGCGGTGGTGAACGGCGTCCTGGTGGTCCAGGCATGGGAACACTTCAAGGCCCTGGGGGTCTTGGATCTCACCGTGGAACATGGCAAAGTGGTTAAATATCAGGGCCGCTTGCTGGAGATCAAGCCGGTTCCCGGCCGGGAAAACCCCAAAGCCAAAAAGGTGGTGGCGGCTTACGCCCGAAAAGTGGACGCCAAGTTGGATGCGATGGTGGGCGAGGCCGAAGTGGACCTGGACGGGGAGCGGGTGCGGACTCAGGAAACCAACCTGGGCAATCTCATTGCCGATGTTATCCGGGAAACTACGGGGGCACAGGCGGCCATCACCAATGCCGGGGGCATCCGGGCCAGCATTCACCAGGGGCAGGTAAAAGCGAAAGAAATTTACACCGCCCTGCCCTTTGACAATTACCTGCTGGCAGTCTCCCTAACGGGCCGGCAGCTTAAGGAAGCCCTGGAACACGGCGTCTCCAGCCTGGAAGAGCCTTCCGGGAGATTTCCCCAGGTTTCCGGCCTCAGTTTTACATACAGCCGTATCGCGCCGGCGGGCTCCCGGGTCAAGGAAGTGCTCATTCTGGGACAGCCCCTGGAGCTGGAGAGGGAGTACACCGTGGCCACCAATGACTTCCTGGCTGCGGGGGGCGATGGCTATAAAGTCTTCGGAGAGGCCATCAAGGCCGCCGGCGATTTCACCGAACAGGGGGGGCTGCTGAAAAGCTCGAAAATCGTTTACAGCGACGCCGGGCGCTGGCTGCGGGACCTGGTTATCGATAAATTCCGCCTCCAAAAGAAAATCTCCGCCCAGGTGGAAGGCCGCATTAAGGAAGTCCCTTGAATGCAGTTTTCAGTTTTCGGTTCTCGGTCTTACAGTTCCCGGTCTCCGGTCTTCGGTCTTCTTTAAAAGGCTGAAGGCTGAAGGCTGTTAGCTGAAAGTTGACCGCTAAATTGACCATGCGGGTTTATGTCAATCACCATCCGGTGGACCTGCTGCCGGGCATGACCGTGAAACACGCCCTCATCCAGGCCGGACTCCTGGAGGAAGTGGCCCGGGGGCGCAAAACCTATGACGAATATGGTAACGAAATAGGGCTGGACGGGGCCGTCTCTGAAGGCATGAAAATTACCGTAAGGTGACCTGGAGGCAAAAGATTTTTGGGAGAGGGGCGGGGGCCCCCCTCTGCTCCCTCTCCCAAAGCCTCTTTTAGGGGCGAACTTCGTGTTCGCCCCGGGGCTAGGCGAGATCCGTCGCGACAAAGAGGGCGGACCGCGGAAAGCTGATCAGCCAGATCAGGAGAGGCTCTCATGGCTGAAATCGAACTGCACGATCCGGAAGAGTTGGAAGAGCACAAAGTCAGCCCCTTTACCCGGCGGGTGGCCCTCACCACCGCCATTTACGCGGTATTCCTGGCCATCACCGCCCTGGGGGGCAACAACGCCATGAAGGAGATGCTGCTGGCCCAGCAGCAATCTTCCGACCAATGGGCCTTTTACCAGGCCAAGGTGATCCGGGAGCATCAATATCGCATCGAGAAGCTGCGCCTGGAACTGGACCTGGCGGAGAAAGAGGGGCTAAAGCCCGAGGTCAGAAAGCGCTATGAAGCTTTAAAGGACCAGATGGCCCAGGAGGAAGCGCGGTTCCGCACGGAAAAGAAAGACATCGAAAAAGACGCCCGCAAGCTGGAACACGAACGGGACGTCAACCGCGCCAAAGATCCTTATTTTGACTACGCCGAGGTGCTGCTGCAGATCTCCATCGTGGCGGCCTCCATCGCCATTCTGGCCACCTCCCGGCCCATGTATTACTTCTCCATGGTCTGCGCCGGCCTGGGGGTCCTCTTGTCTTTGAACGGCTTTCTCCTGTTACTGCAGATTCCTTTTCTGCATTAATTCGGAGTGGTGGGCCATGCCCACCCTACATAAACCGAGGTTATAGAGATGCTGCCCATCGCCCCTCTAATGCACGAACACCGCCTCATCGAACGCATGCTCACCCTCATGCAGCTGGAACTCCAGCGCATTAAGGAAAACGTCGCCGTGGACCCCGAATTCGCCTTCGTGGACCCGGTATTCATCGACATCGCAGTGGACTTTAGCCGCGCCTACGCCGACCGCTGCCACCACGGCAAGGAGGAAGACATTCTGTTCGAGGAACTGACAAAAAAGGACCTGTCTCCGGAACACCGCCGGGTGATGGTAGAACTCATCCAGGAGCACGTCTGGGCTCGGGAAGCCACCGGCAGGCTCCTCAAGGCCAAAGAGAACTATCTCCGGGAGCAAAAAGGCGCACTGGAGGAAATCCTGTCATTGTTGGAGCAGCTCACGGAATTTTATCCCAGGCACATTGATAAAGAAGACCGCCGCTTCTTCATTCCTGTCATGGACTATTTCACCCAGGAAGAAAAAAACGCCATGCTGGAGCAGATGTGGGAATTCGACCGGAAGATGATCCACGACAAATACACCGGCATCGTGGAGGCGATTGAGAACCGGAGGGCGTGCCGGATTTAGGGGTCAGGGAATAGAGAATAGGGATTAGCGGGTTGGCAATTAACGAGTTGGTTGATTAACCCTTAAACTCTTTCCCAAGCTCCCCCAGGGGAACGGAAATTTTGTTGCCAAGTTCTGCTCGGTTCCATAATCCCGGAGCGACCATCGGTATACCTGAATGAACCGAGGGCCATGGCGCCCTAATTTTTATCCTTTGGCAGCTATCCCTATCCCCTATCCCCTATTCCCTAAAACCTGAAACCTGACCCCTGAAACCTGGTCCCTCCCCCCTAAGGCCATTGGGCAAGTTTGGCAAGGGAAAAAACCTTCGAGTTCCCCGGAGGGCCCTGGTTTTTGGCCACCGCGGTTTTCACCCAGGCCGTCAGGCGGGCGCAGGTGACGGCCCACTCCGGCGTATGGTCCTCCCCCGTCAGGATGTGGGCCAACTCATGGCACAGCGTGGCCAGGCGCAGCCCCGGCGGGTAGAGGCAGATGATGCGGCGGCCGTGGTCGGCCTCCCCGGTGAGTATGGTCTCCTCCAGCCGGTAAACTCCGGGGTCATCAAGGTATTCCAGGGTGACAAGTTCAAAGTTAAAATTCTCGGCCAGGAGCCGCCCCCAGGCTGCGATATCTTTTAATTCCCGAGGCCAGAGCAACTCCCGGTCGTAAGTACGGCAGCCGTCGCACCACACCAGACCGTCAAAAACCAGGTAGCCGTGCCGCTCCAGGTCCAAGAGCTTGCCGCATTCGGGGCAATGCATGTGAGTTTCAAGTTTCAAGTTTCAAGTCTCCAGTTTATAAGAAAAGGCTAAGGCCGGCCTCTACCTCCACACCCATCCGCAAAACCTTGTCACTTTTCCCAAATAATGACATATTATACCAATTCCCGAAGAAACTTTGAAATTGAGAGGGAATCTATTAATATTCCCTCGCTCTCGATCTATTAACTCGAAACTGGAAACTTGAAACTCAAGTGAAAGGCATCGTTTATCTAGTGGGGGCGGGTCCCGGGGACCCGGGGCTGGTGACGGTGAAAGGTCTGGAGGTGCTCCGCCGGGCCCAGGTGGTGGTCTATGATCAACTGGCCAACCCCTCACTGTTATCCGAAGCGCCGGCCGGCGCGGAACTGATTTACGTGGGCAAAAAAGCCGGGGCCCACGCGGCGCCCCAGGAGGACATCAATGACCTCTTGGTGGCCCGGGCCATGGCCGGGCTGACGGTGGTGCGCCTCAAGGGCGGCGACCCCTTCGTTTTCGGCCGGGGGGGCGAAGAGGCGGAGGAATTGGCCGCGGCCGGCGTCCCCTTTGAGATCATTCCCGGCGTCACCTCCGCCATCGCGGTCCCCGCCTATGCCGGCATCCCCGTGACCCACCGGCGTTACACCACCCTGGCGACTTTCATCACCGGCCATGAGGACCCCGCCAAGGAAGAGAGCGCCATCCCCTGGGCCAACCTGGGCCGCAACCCCGGCACCCTGGTCTTTTTAATGGGGCTGAAAAACCTGGCGGACAACTGCCGGCGCCTCATGGCCGAGGGCAAAGCCCCGGACACCCCCGCGGCGGTGATCCAGTCCGGAACCACCCTAAAACAGCGCACCGTCACCGGAACCCTGGCGGATATTGCGGCCCGGGCCAAAGAGGCGGATATCCGGCCCCCGGCCATCCTGGTGGTGGGGGCCGTGGCCGAACTGCGGGACAGGCTCAAATGGTGGGAAACCCAGCCCCTGTGGGGCAAAACCGTGGTGGTGACCCGTTCCCGGGAGCAGGCCTCGAAATTGGTGGACCTGCTGGCCGCGGCCGGGGCCCGCTGCCTGGAAATCCCCACCCTGGAGATCGGCCCGCCGGACGATTACGGTCCTCTCGATAAGGCCCTGGCCCATATCAAAGAATATCACTGGATCGTCTTCACCAGCGCCAACGGGGTCAGCGCGTTTATGGCGCGCCTGTTCGGCCAGGGGAAGGACGTTCGGGCCTTGGGGGGGACGCGCCTGGCGGTCATCGGCCCGGCCACCGCGGAAGCCCTCAGACCCTATGGCCTCATTCCCGACGTGGTCCCCAAGAGCTTCGTGGCCGAAGACCTGGCCGCGGCCCTGGCCCCGCATATCTCCCCCGGCACCCGAGTGCTCCTGGCCCGGGCCCAGGTGGCCCGGGAAGTGCTGCCCGAAACCCTAAAGCATATGGGGGCCAAGGTGGACGAGGCCCCGGTCTATAAAGCCCGCCCCCCCGCGGCCCTCCCGCCGGAAGCCGACGCGGCCCTCCGGGAGGGGCGCATCGACGTCCTCACCTTCACCAGCTCCGCCACGGTGCACAACTTCGCGGCGCTCCTAAGGAAAGACCGGTTCCAGGCCCTGGCCGCCAACGCCACCGTCGCCGCCATCGGCCCCATCACCGCGGGGACCCTCCAGGAATACGGCCTAACCCCCCAGATCCAGCCGGACTCCTATACCATCCCGGCCCTGGTTGAGGCAATTGTGGAACACTTTACTATTCTACAAGGTTGATTATTTTGGAAAAGGGTGGCTCCCATGTTAAAGTCAGTTATTACTGAGGTCAATTAATGGTTCCCATTCCTGCGGACCCCAAAATTAATTTTTTGGGGGGTTCGGTTGGTGAGGTGAGAACAACTTTATGGCCTGAGTAATAAATGGTCT
>VGSO01000218.1 GCA_016874945.1 Deltaproteobacteria bacterium | reverse complement strand
CCCACCGCCGTCGCCGGGGCGTGGGCCGGGCGCTCCTGGCCGAGGCCCTGCGCCGGGCCCGGGAGGAGGGAGCCGGGGCCGCCTGGCTGGAGGTGCGGCCCTCCAATACCGACGCCTTGAAGTTGTATGAGTCTTTCGGGTTCATGGAGGTGGGCGTCCGGCCCAAGTATTATGGGGACAACCAGGAAGACGCCCTGGTGCTGTTCCTGGCGTTGGACTGATGCTCCAGTTTCCTGTTTCCGGTTTTCAGTTTTCGGTTGAATAATAAGAATTATCCGGAATTTGTAGGCCAAGTCGGTTTCATTGGGGACGGAAAGTCTTATTTTTCACCCCCAAGACGCCGAGACACAAAAGCCCACCAAGAAAAATACGCCATTTGCCAAAGATCAGCGTGCCGCGGTTGTGCCGCATGGGAACCGCAGGGGGACCGCGAGGGGACCGGGGAAGTTTCGGCGGAATCCCTTGGGTTTTCGGGGAGATTTCGCCAAGGGACCCCTATTGTTGCGAAACAGGCACACCGGGACGGAGCCGGGTGGATTGACGGATTCTTTCCTGAAGAGCCAGGACGCGCACCGACTCTTGAACGCACCCGAGGGCGACGTGGAGGGAGCGGAAATCCTGGGCATTGTGAAAGAGACGGTCCAGGCGAATCTCCAGCAATTCAAGCTTATCCAGAATGGCCTGGCGCCGGGTCAATTCATGGTGGTCGCTGGCCAGGGTCAGGGCCCGGGCCAGGTGCTTGGTGTGGCGAAAGAGGGCGGAGGCGCTGAGGCCGTGCTGGGCGGCCAGGGTGCGGTAAGGGACCCCGGCCTGGAGGTCGCGGTCAATTTCGTCCTTAGCGGGATGGGCGCAGACGGTGCAGCGTTTCATAATTTTTTCCGTTTTCTCTGTTTTCCGTTTTCTGTTAGCAAGGGGGGGGAGGGGGACAAGAACAGGAAAGACAATTGGCGGGGAAAGGGCATGGGAAGGCGGGCAAAAATGGCGTTCCCAAGGGGGAGTGATGGAACGAGAAAAAAACTTTGCCACCCCCACCCTAGCCCTCCCCCCTCAAGGGGGAGGGGATTTTAAGGAATTGCCGTTCAATCAGGTAGTTATACCGTTTTCGGTTTTCGGTCTTCGGTTTTCGGTTAAAATAAATAAGATTTATCAATAAGTTACAGGTTGAGTTTGTTGCACCTGAAAGCGGACACGGTATTATAGCGGTTGCCAAAAGTTTTTTCGGGTTTTCTATCGTAGGGGCGCAGCGTGCTGTGCCCCTAAATTTTGGGCACGGCTCGCCGTGCCCCTACTTCAAGAAATTATTTTTGGCAACCGCTATGGCAGAGTTTCCTAGAGGAGTTGAATTACCAGGGCGTCGATTTCCTGCAATTCAGCTTGAAGCATCTGCCGCACCATCTGGCGCAACCGGCCGATGCTTTTGACCTGGCGAGGGCCGCCCTGGGAAAGCCAGGTTTGGACTTTTTGGGCGCAGACCTGCCCCAATTCGGCCAGGCGCCGGTGTATAGGGTTGTCCGCTTTAAATTGAGGAATGGGGAGTTCAAGCACTTCTCATGAATTTCTCTTTGAGGTGCTCCCCATAAACCCGTACTTTGCATTGGTTTTATTAACTTATTAATTATGGGAGAATTCAAAAAAGATGCTAAGTATTGCGCTTCATTTAATACCGAGTTGCGATCAAACGAGTAGAATTGTCATTCTGAGCGCAGCGAAGAATCTAGATTCTTCACTCCGCTTCGCTCCGTTCAGAATGACAAACTCAAAATTACCTCTTTGAGCGCAACTTGGTATAAATCATTTAACTCTAAATAAAAAGTCACATGATCGCATAAAAAATTATTTATTATAACTTCTTGGCCATTAATTAAAAAGGTATTCCGGTCAGTTTCAACAATACAAGAAGTTAAGAACGTGCCGGATTTATTGTAGATTATTTTAATTTTATTATTTGATGCCTGATTGGTTAATTTTCTGCGATAATCCAACCAATCTAAGGCACTAATTCTTTTTGATTTCAAACTTCTTTTCTCTTGCCAAACCTCTTCAGCTTTCTCCACCCACTCCGCCAAATGGAAAAAGCCTCTTTGTTTGGCTTCTTCCGCCTGCACAAGACGGAAATGATTTCCCTCGGGTTCAATGGGCAGCACCACCAAACGGAAGTCCAGGTGGGTGAAGGGTAGGAGATAAGAAAATAGTAAGAAAATAGGGACAGACCCTAATTTTCCGGGCGAGTGCGGCGAATTTTGATACGTTGGCGCCATTATGGGCTGCCAAGCCAGGATCGTTTTTCCCTTTGCGCCCCATCAGGTCACCCAGCGGGGCAATTACCGGCAGGACGTTTTCTTTTAAGACGGAGACCGGGTGCAATATCTTGCCTGGCTGGGTGAATAATCCCAAAGATATGGCCTGGAGGTTTGGGCCTATTGCCTGATGACCAACCATATCCATCTCATCGCCTTCCCCCATCGCCAAGACTCTCTGGCCCGCACCCTGGCCGCCACGCACACGCGCTACTCGCAGTCGATCAACCGGAGAACCGGGAGAGGCGGCCGCCTCTGGCAGGGCAAAGCCCAAGAAAAATAGTTTCTGTCCCCTTTACTATATTGTGTTTCGATGGCGACTTGGTATTAAAGGCGGTCTTGGAGAAAGCTTGATTGCCGAGCTCTATCTACAGAGGCTCCACCCGCCACAATTCCAATAAGCTGGGGGGCAGGTGGCTGATAAAGCGGGACAGGGAGTTGATGGTCATCCCCAAGTATCTATGATAGCCGACGTGGGGGAAAATAATAGTCAAATGGGTCCGGGCCCGGGTGGCCGCCACGTACATGAGGCGGCGTTCCTCCTCCATCTCCTCGGCCCGCTCTTCGGAGTAGATGCTGGGGAAGCGGCCTTCCGCGGCCCAGATGATGAAAACCGCGTCCCATTCCAGGCCCTTGGCGGAGTGCACCGTGGACAGGGTCAGGTACTGGTGGTCGGGGCGGGTGATATCCGCCACGCTGGCCGGGGGCTCCAAGGTAAGATCGTTCAGGAAGCTCCGCAGTTCCCGGTAGCGGGCGGTGATGGTGAGGAGGTGCTCCAGGTCTTTTAGCCTCCGGGGGAAGTCGTCGTAGCGGCTCCGGGCTAGGGGGTCGTAAAAGTCCAGGGCCAGGTTGAGGCGCTCCACCAGGGTCTTGCCCGGCGCATCCAGGCGGGCCAGCAGCCCCGCCAGGTCCTTGAGCCCCTGGGGGCGCTGTTTTTTCAGCCAGTCAAAGGCATGGTCCAGGGTAAAATTGTCCTTGATTTGGGAGGTGAACTTATGCGCGGTCTGTCGCCCCACGCCTGGAACCATGAGCAGCGCCCGGTTCCAGCTCAGGGCGTCCCGGGGGTTGGCCACCACCCGCAAGAATGACAGCAAGTCCTTGATGTGGGCGCTCTCCATGAATTTGAAGCCGCCGAACTTGACGAAGGGGAGGCCCACCCGGGTCAGCTCGATTTCCAGGTCAAAGGAGTGATACCCCGCTCGAAAGAGCACCGCGATGCCGCTTAAAGGGATGCCCTCTTCCTGGAGGGCTTTAACCTGGGCCACCACCGCCCGGGATTGCTCGTTCTCCGAGCCGGCGCGGATGAGGCGGGGCCGGCGGCCGCCCTGACGGCGGGTGAAAAGGCACTTGGTGTATTTATCCCGGGCCGGGGCAATGATGCCGTTGGCCAGGTCCAGGACGGGCTGGGTGGAGCGGTAATTTTCCTCCAGCTTGATAATGCGGGCCCCGGGGAAGAGCCGGGGAAAGTCCATGATGTTCCGGAAGTTGGCCCCCCGGAAGGAGTAGATGGACTGGGAGTCATCCCCCACCACCATGACGTTCTGGTGGGTGTAAGCCAGGAGGCGCACCAGCTCTGCCTGGAGGCGGTTGGTGTCCTGGTATTCGTCCACCATGAGGTGGTGGAAGCGTTCGGACAGGCGGCGGCGCACCGGCTCGTGTTCCTGGAGCAGCCTCCGCCCCTCCACCAACAGGTCGTCATAATCCAGGAGATTGTGGCGGCGTTTTTCTTCCCGGTAGGCCAGGGACATCTGGGCCAGGCGCTCCCGGTGCTCCAGGAACTGGGAGTAGTCCCGGGCCAGGACCGTTTCCAGGGACAGGTCCTTGTTGACCATGGCGCTGAAGATTTCCGCCAGCGTCTCTTTCCGGGGAAAAGGAGTGGGAAGCTGCTTGAAACCCAGGCGGTCCTTGAGCAGGTGCAAAAGGTCCCCCTGGTCCCCCCGGTCCATGACCGTGAAGCCCTCGCCGTAGCCCAGGCGGTCGCCGAACTGCCGCAGCCAGTGGTAGCAGACGCTGTGAAAGGTGCCGCCCATGACCTCGGTAAGGGGCATCTGCAAGAGGTGGGCCGCCCGGCCCAGCATCTCCCCCGAAGCCTTGCGCGTAAAGGTGAGGAGCAGGATGGACCGGGGGTCCACCCCCTGCTCCACCAGGTAGGCCAGGCGGTACACCAGCGTCCGGGTCTTGCCGCTCCCGGCGCCGGCAATGACCAATACCGGCCCTGCGGACGCGGTCACCGCGTCATACTGGGCGGGATTGAGGTCTTTTTGATAGTCGATGCGCGGGGAAATTGGATTCAATTTCGACATGTAGTTATTGAATTGAGATAATGGTCATATCTCCGATATTTATGCATTTTTTTCTAAACTTAATTGTTCAATCGCATTTCTTAGACTCCCGGTTTCGTTTACCTTGATTACAAATACATTATTATGTAGTAATTTCATAGAGTTATCGAAAAATAACCTAATATCTTCGTCTTTAATTTCTGAGGGGTCTGATAAATAAACACCAAAACCATGTTCTACTTTTGAAAATTGTTTAATTCCTTGGGGAAATCCATTAATATTGTTCGCACTTATTACATAAAAGGCATTTACATCATATGTCTCGGTTAAAGCTACACATATCAAATGTGTGGCTTTGATGTCCTTTTTCTTATTTTGGTGTTTTAATGCCCACCCCCAATAGTTATTGTCTAATTTAAATTCATTTTTGAGGCATGATAACTTAACATCTATTTTAATGTCATTATATTCTAAATCATATCCAGATTGATTTCCTAAGCTAATTGTTGTTAATCCTTCTTCAAGTAATTTAGGCTTTACAATCAACTCACCTAAATATCCTTTAATTGTGGACAAATTCATATTTTTGCAATTTGGGTCGTGGATTACTTTTTTTTAATAAAGCAATAGTTTGATCTAATCCATCCACTTTTAATCTCCTTCTATTCATTGAATTATT
>VGSO01000217.1 GCA_016874945.1 Deltaproteobacteria bacterium | reverse complement strand
CGGACACAAATCAGCCCATCGGTCAGGTGGTCCTTGGCAGCTATCTCTCGAGCCAGTTCATCCTTGCGCACTTGACTGGAAGCCAGATATTTGATGGGACGGCCGGCGAGACGGGCCGCGGCCAGGGAGGCCTCTTTGATGCGAGCCGTCGCCTGAAGGAGGTATTTGGCAAAGTCTTTCAAGAGCGCCCCCAAAAAGGCCAGGCAATAGTCCATGCCCTGGGGATATAACAACCGGAGCAGCGCACCCCGGATGACTAACCGGTCAAACCCCGAAAGAGAACCCATGACATCTTGCTCATATTTTTGTATAAAGGATTTCACGGCGTTTTCCTTTCTGTCGGCAAGTTTCTGGATCGCAAAACCGAAACATACAACAAGAGGAAAACGCCCGCAATTTTTTACTTTGGTTGCGGCCTCAAGGCCGCGCTGTGCCACTGAATCCGAGTTTCTTGTTTTTTCGCGAAGATTTTGCCTGTAACACCTTGATTTGATTAAAGTAATTAGGTTATTTTTTAGTTTGGTTGCGGCCAAAGGCCGCGATGTGCTACCGGATATTTCTTTGGGCAACATGGGAAAAATCGCAGCCTCAAAATGAATTTTGCAAGAGGCTCGAGAGTATAGAATATTTAATGCCACCCGGTTAAAAATCCAAGCCGCCTATTTCCCCCTCCACCGGCCCCAATAGGGCTAGACCCCAGTTTTGGGGTTGGAGGAGTTCCTGGGCCAAATCCTGAATTTCTTCGGGGGTGACGGCCATCAAGCCGGCCACGATGTCTTCCATGGAGAAGTAGCGGCTGAAGTACAGCTCGTTCTTGGCCAGGCGCATCATCAGGTGGTCCACGTCTTCGGCGTCGAGATAAATGGAGCCCTGGAGGTATTCCCGGGCGCTTTGGAGTTCGGCGGCGGACACCGCTTCATCTTTCATTCTCTTCAATTCTTGGGAAACCGCGGCCAGGAGGGCCTCCAGGTGCTGGGGGCTGACGCCCGCGGAAATCCCCAGGAAGCCGGTGTCGCTGAAGAAACTGATGAATGAATAGATGGAATAGGCCAGGCCCAACTGCTCCCTTATCACCTGGAACAGGCGGGAGCTCATGTTGCCCCCCAGGAGGATATGGAGCATGGTGGCGGCGAAGCGCCGGGAGTCATCCGCGGCCGGCCCCCGGGTCCCCAGACAGACCTGGACCTGCTCCAGGTCCCGGGGAAAGGCCCAGGCCGCGGGTTGGGCGGCGGCAGGCTCCCGGCCGCGCCACGCCCGGCCGTTCTTAAACTCCCTAAACGCCGGTTCAATAAGCTTTACTAACTCGTCGTGGCTGACCTGGCCGGCCGCGGCCACCAGCGAATTTTCCGGCCGGTAGGTGGCCTCCCGGTAAGTCAGCAGGTCTTCCCGGCTGACCCTGCTGATGGACTCCGCCTCCCCCAGGATGGGCCGCCCAAAGGCGTGGCCCCCCCAGAAGTTCCGGGCAAAGAGCACCTGCACCAGTTCCTCGGGGTTGTCGTCCTGGGAGAAAATCTCCTCCAGGATGACCTGGCGCTCCTTTTCCAGGTCATCGGCCCGGCACAAGGGGTGGAGGGCCAGGTCGCCCAACAGGTCCACCAGCCGGGGGGCCTGGGCCGCCAGGACCTTGCCGTGGAAGCAGGTGTGTTCCTTGGTGGTGAAGGCGTTGCAGGAGCCCCCCACCTGGTCGATCTCCCGGGCGATGTCCACGGCGCGACGCCGGGGAGTGCCTTTGAAGGCCATGTGCTCCAGGAAGTGGGTGAGGCCGTTTTCCGCCGGGGTTTCATCCCGGGACCCCACCCCCAGCCAGACCCCCAAAGACACGGACCGGAAGTGGGGCAACTCCTCGGTGACCACCCGGAGGCCGTTGCTAAGAACGCTTTTTCGGTGCACGGCTGGGCCGCCTCTCCGGGGACGGGGGAGCTTGATAACCTTCGGGCGTGGGCAGGAGAGCCTTCCGGGACAAGCGGATTTTGCCTTGCCGGTCAACCTCCAGCACTTTGACCATCACTTCGTCGCCTTCCCGGAGCACGTCGGTCACGGACTGCACCCGGTGGTGCTCCAGCTCCGAGATGTGGATGAGGCCGTCGGTGCCGGGGATGATCTCCACAAAGGCCCCGAAGTCCATGATCTTCTTCACTACGCCCAAGTAAATGGCGCCCACTTCGGCTTCCGCGGTGAGGTCCCGGATGATCTTGATGGCTTCGTCCGCGGCGCTCTGGGTGGGAGAAGAAATGTGGATGCGGCCGTCGTCGCCGTCGATGTCTATCTTGACGCCGGTTTGGGCCGTAATCTGCTTGATCATCTTGCCGCCGGGGCCGATGACGTCCCGGATCTTGTCGGGGTTGATGGTGATGACGATGATCTTGGGGGCGTGCTCCTTGAGTTCGGGGGAAGGCTGGGCAATGACTTCATCCATCTTGGACAGGATGTGCAGCCGGGACTCCCGGGCCTGGGTCAGGGCCTGGGCCATGACTTCCCGGGTAAGCCCGGTCATCTTGATGTCCATCTGGAGGGCGGTGATGCCGTCTTTGGTTCCCGCCACCTTGAAGTCCATGTCTCCCAAGGCGTCTTCATCACCCAGGATGTCGGAGAGCACCGCCACCTGGTGGCCTTCTTTGATGAGGCCCATGGCCACTCCCGCCACCGCGTTCTTGATGGGCACGCCGGCGTCCATGAGCGCCAGGGAGGCGCCGCACACCGTGGCCATGGAGGAGGAGCCGTTGGAGGACAAAATCTCCGAGACGATGCGGATGGTGTAAGGAAACTCCTCCGCCGAGGGCAGCACCTGGGAGATAGCCCGTTCCGCCAGGGCGCCGTGGCCGATTTCCCGGCGGCTGGGGCCGCGCAGGGGCCGGGCTTCGCCCACCGAGTAAGGCGGGAAATTGTAGTGGAGCATGAAGGACTTGAAGGTCTCGCCGAACAGGGTTTCGATTTTCTGCTCATCAGAGGGGGTGCCCAGGGTGACCACGGCCAGGGCCTGGGTCTCTCCCCGGGAAAAGATGGCGGACCCGTGGGTGCGGGCCAACATGCCGATTTCCCCGGTGACGGGTCTGACCGTGTCAAAGCTGCGGCCGTCGATGCGCTGCCGTTCCGCCAGCACCATCTTGCGGACCGCCTTCTTTTGCGTCTCTTTGAACAGACCGGCAACCACCTTTTCCTTCCCCAGGGCCTCTTCACCCAGGGCGGCCAGCAATTCCTGGTAGACCTGGGCCACGCCTTTATGGCGGTCCTTTTTGTCTAAAATCCGCACCGCGGTGAGGATGCGATCCCGGGCAAAATCTTCGATTTTTTGCGCCAGGTCCCCATGATGGGGCGGCTCGGGGGCCGGCCGTTTGGGATGGCCGATCTCTTCGCGCATCTCAATGATCTTGGCCAGGATGGGCTTAAGCTGCTCCTGGGCGAAGAACAGGGCTTCCAGCACTTCCTCTTCCTGGGCCGAGCCGGCGCCGCCTTCCACCATGACCAGCCCTTGGGGCGCGCCGGCCACGATGAGGCTAAGGGTGCTGTCCTTGAGCTGGGAGTTGGTGGGATTGATCACAAGTTGGCCGTTGATTTTGCCTACACGCACCGCGGCCACCGGGCCTTGGAAAGGGATGTCGGAAATTTCCAGGGCGGCGGCCGCGCCGTTTAAGGCGGCCATATCCGGATCCAGTTCCAGGTCCCCGGAGAGCACCGTGGCGATGATCTGAATTTCGTTGACGGTCCCCTTGGGGAACAAGGGCCTTAAGGGGCGGTCGATGAGCCGGGAAGTGAGAGTTTCTTTCTCGCTGGGACGGCCGATCTCCCGCCGGAAAAATCCTCCTGGGACCCGGCCCGCGGCATAAGCTTTTTCGATGTAATCCACCGTCAAGGGCAAAAAGTCGATGCCCTCCCGGGTGTCCTCGGACATGACTGCGGCGACCAGGACGGCGCTCTCGCCATGCCGCACCAGCACCGAGCCGCTGGCCTGCTGCGCCAGGCGACCCGCTTCGAAGGTAAGGTCGCGTCCGCCGACCTCTACGTTAAATACTTTGGACATATAAGTCTATTTGCCTCCTACCTTCTCAGACCCAACTGCTCGATGAGGGTCCGGTAACGTTCGATGTTTGTGCTCTTCAGATAATTCAGGAGGCGCCGGCGCTGACCCACCAGCTTGATCAAACCCCGCCGGGAGTGATGGTCCTTGGCGTGGACCTTGAAATGGTCCGTCAGGTAATTGATCCGCTCGCTCAAGATGGCCACTTGCACCTCGGGGGAGCCGGTGTCTGCGTCGTGCAACCGGTACCGGTTAATGATCTCCTGTTTCTGATCCGTAGTTAAGCCCACATCTTCCTCCTTTAGTTTATGTAGGGTGCGCCCGGCGCACCATTTTAGGGTTTTCGTTTTTCGGTTTTCGGTTATCTGTTTTCTGTTTTCGCAATATGCAGTACCCTCAAAATAGGAGGACCGCTGACTGCTGACTGCTCACTGCTCACTGCTTACTCCCATGAAATACCCGCAATGGAGTTAGCGCCAACAGGCCGGCCGCGTGGCGCACCTGGGCCACCGCCACCAGCTCCGGCCCGGCCAGGACCCGCACCCGCTGCCCCGGCTGAAAACCGTTTATCAACCCGACAATGGCCTGACCCTGGCGCAAGCGCCGGGCTTCGCCCTCCCCCACCGCCAACGCCGGCAGCCCCGGAAGGCAGTTCGGAAGAGGGATGAGGCGTTTTCGCCGTTCTTCCAAAGTCATTTGCCCCAAGGCCTCCAAGGTCAAGGCGTCTTCCACCCGGAACGGCCCCGCCGCCAGGCGGCGCAGCGCCGTCAGATGTCCGCCGCACCCCAGGGCCGCGCCCAGGTCCGCGGCCAGGGTGCGGATGTAGGCCCCCGCGGAGGAGGTCACGTTGATGGCCACCTCGGGCAGGGCCACCTTCTCCACCTCCAGCCGGTGAATGGTCACCCGCCGGGGCCGGCGCGCCACCTCTTCGCCCCGCCGGGCCAGCTTATAAAGGCGCTGGCCCTGGTAATGCACCGCGGAGTACATGGGCGGTATTTGCTCAATTTCTCCCGCGAACCGGGCTGCGGCGGCAAAAACCTCTTCCGCTTGGGGCAGCTTGTCGGAGTGGGCGATTACTTCTCCGGTTAAATCCTGAGTGTCCGTCTCCACTCCCAAACGAATTATGGCCGCATAAGTCTTGGGTTCCCCCATGAGGAAGGGCGCCAGCTTGGTGGCTTCCCCCAGGCACAAGGCCAACAGCCCCGTGGCAAAGGGGTCCAGGGTGCCCAGGTGGCCCACTTTCCTCTCCTGGAGCAGCCCCTT
>VGSO01000216.1 GCA_016874945.1 Deltaproteobacteria bacterium | reverse complement strand
GGCCACCCGGAGGGCAAATAAAAAGCCTCCCGGTGCGAAGCCGCGAAGCAAATATTCCGCACCTTGGTACCACACAGATGGTCAACGCCAATCCACTAAGGCAAAATAGTCGGCCTTTTATTTTCCCATCGTATTTTTGTGTCACCTATTACCTAATCCCTGTCCCCCGTCCCCTGGCGGGCCAGGGCGAAGAAATAGGACAGCAGCCGCCCCATGGCCGGGGCGTCAAGGTAGATGATCAGATCGCCTTCCTGGCAAATAACCCGCCGGGTGCGAAACTCGCCGGTGATTCCAAGTTCCAGGTTTCCTGCGGGACTGGGCCGGGCTGAAAGTTCTGCCCCTTCGCAATAGACAAACAACTGCTTTTCCGGAACATGGCAGGCAGCCAGGATGGGCTGCTCCAGGAGTTTCCCCGGCGGCCCCGGGAGGGGGTGAAGCGGCAAATGGTGGCGGGCGGCAAATCCCTGGATTTTCTCTTGCAATGCCGGGGCCTCAGTCAACGCCACTTCCAGGAAAAGAACCTCCCCGGAGGCGGCAGGGGATGCATCTGTCAGCTTCAAACCAACCACCCGCAGGATAAAAGTGCCCCCATGTTCGTCCCACCGGACCCAGGCCGGGGGTTCGTGACCCATTTCCAGGTTTTCTCGGAGAAATACCGCATGAACTTTAGGACAGGGAAGCAGCATATAACTCCAGTGGTCAGTGATCAGTAATCGGTAATCGGTGATCAGTAATCGGTAATCGGTGGTCTGGAGTCTGGAGTCGGCTTTAGTCATGATTTTTTAATAGCTCAACTTTGGCACCAAGTAATGGCGGAATGATATTTAAAATTACTTAAAGACAGAAAATGACACTAGAGCCGCTTGGGCTTGGGCCAGTCGCCCCCGGGCGTCTTGGAGCGCCGCCTTATAGGGCCGCTGGTCGATAAGGAAAAGCAATTGCCCGGCCTTGATCTGGCTGCCCTCCTTGAAATAAACCTTCTCCAGGAAACCCTCCACCCGGGCCCTGATTTCCACGGTCTCCCGGGCCACGGTGCGGGCCACGTACTCTGCGTAGATGGGCACCGTCTTCTGCTGCACCGGCGTCACCAGGACCGCGGGAGGCGGGGGACCAGCCTTCTGGTCTCCACCTTTTTCCCCGGAACCGCAGGCCATAATCAGGAGCAGGCCCAGGACCAGGCCCAAGAGATGAAAGTGCTCCGAAGACTTGAGGTAGGGGGTTGCCTGTCTGTTCATGCACATCCCTTTTGTACAAACCGCAATAAAAACCGCTCAGACCGGAAGACCGCCTTCTCCGGAACCGTATTTGAAAAAAGCGGCCTTCCCCGTTATGAATAACAAAATTATAGAGGCGGGCAGACTGCCTCTTCCAGCTAACGCCGTCGGCCTCCGCCCCCACCGCCGCGGCCGCCGCCCCCACCACCCCGGCCGCCGCCACCTCCACCGCCGGAGGGTCGGCTCATCCCGCCACCAGGACGGCCGCCACCACCCCCGCCTCCAGGCCGGGAGACACCGGGACTGGGCCGGGAGGCTGCGCTGGCCCGCTGGAAGTTCTGGGTGCGCGCTTCGCCCCGTTGTCGGGCCTGAAAGTCTCGGTTGAGTTGGCCGGTATCCATGGAGGGACGGGCCGCCGACCGTGAGGCCTCGGGCCTAGCTGCGGGCCGGGTTGCTTCCGGCCGGGCTGTGGGCCGTGCGGCTGGCTGGGCCGCCGGCCGGGTCGCCGGTCTTTCGCCCCCGGGTTTGGACCACTGATTACCCTGGCGCTGCTGCCAGTTGCCCTGGTTGTCTCGCTTATAGACATTGCCGGTTTTGTCGGCCAGGACGTTGTTTTGACCTCCCGCCGACCGGACCTGAGGTTTAGCCTGAGCCGGCCTGGTTCCGGCTTTGGGTTGAACCGGCTTAGCCGCCTGGGTCGGCCTGGTTTCAGCTTTGGGTCTGGCTGCCTGGCCGGGCTTTCCTGCTGCAACACCTCCTGCAGGCCGGGTGGCAGGTTGGCCGGGTCGGGAAGCCAGTCGGTTCTCGTTTCCAGGCCGGTTATAGAGGTTCTGACGGTTGGCGGGCAGGGTTGACGGCCGCCCTGGACGTTCTCCGGGCCTCACCCCCGGCCGGTCGCCTGGACGCCCAGGCCGATCCCCCGGCCGAATCACATTATTGTGAATATTGTTGATGTTGATATTATTATAGCCGCCGGCCCCCCAATACCCACCGCCGCCCCAATACCCATGACCGTGGCCCCACCAATTGCTGGCAATGGCCGCCACCCCGACGCCCACCGCGGCGGCGGTCAGACCGGCGGCCAGCCAGGCGCCGGGACTATAGAAGGGAGTCTGGTAACCCCAGGAACCGGCGTAGGGGTCATAGGCGGCGGCGTAACCGTAAGTGGCCGGAGCCGGAATGTACGCCTCCGGGCTGGAATAGCCCTGATAGCTGTACCCGGTGCCGTAAACCACTGTGCCGTGGTCCACGTAGGAGCCGGTGTAGCCCGGGGTGTAGCCCACGGTTACCGTGTCCTCGGTGGAATCGTACACCTTGACGTACTTGGCGTTGTAGTGGGGGTTGCTGGGCGGGATCTTATCCACCTGTTTGGGCGGATCCACCGAGACCCTCCAGGGGCCGTCAGGGGAGTCGGCCTCATACCATACCCCCTGGTCCACGGCATAGTACTTGGCCCCTTCTTTGAACACCGACTTGCCGGTGTTCACCGCGTATTCCAGGTCCGTAGCGGCGATCTTCTCAAACTTGGGCGCCCCGGCATACTCCACCTTGGTGGTGGCCTTTTTACGGTCCACTGCCGCGGTCTGGGGGATGGAGTTTTCCAGGACCGCTTCCTTGGCCTGGGAGGTGCCAGCCACGTTCACCAGGACGAAGCCCTTCACCGAGTTTTCTGGAATCTTGGCGAAATCGGCGGGTAGCTGGGTCGGCGCCACGTAAGTCCAGGGTCCGTCAGCCAGGGCCTTGGTCTTAAACCAACGGCCGGAAAGGAGCGCATAGTACTCCTGGCTGGCGGTGTCCATGAAAATATTGTTCTCAGTATTGCTCACGTAAAGAAGGTTGGTGCCAGTAATAGGAGTGTACTGGGGCGCGCCCTGGGTAGCCAGGAGTTCCGCGGGCACGGTGCTGACCAGGACTGCCGGCATCTTGTCGCCCTTGGCCTCCACCTTCTTGGCCGCGCCCTTGCCTTTGGCCTTCTCGACCTTCTGGACTTCTCCCTCTAATACTTTTAGGGACTCCGGCAAGGTCTCCATATCCTTCCAGGGGCCTTTCAGGTCGGCGGCGCTCAGCCAGTCATCCCCGCCCCGCAGATAATAGGTCTTGGCGGGTGGATCATAGAGCATGATGAAAGGGGTATTGGCCACCCGCAGGAGGGAGGATTTGGGCACCGGCAGGAGCTTGGGATCACCGTCCAGGAGTACCAGGACCGTGGGGTGGGTCACGAAAATGATCTTGGGAGGCTCGTTTTTCAGACCCTGATCCCCAGCCTGGGCCTTTTCCACCACTTCCAGGGCGGCCAGCAGCCGGTCCAGGGAGATGGGAAAGCTCCAAGCCGCCATCTCCGTATTGAGGAAGGTCGTCAATTTCTCCAACTGTTCCGGCTTGGCGTCGGGAAACTTGGCCTCCGTGACTTTGACCTCGTCAATGGTGGCCATGCGGGTGTCCCGGTCCGTAACAACCCGGCCGGAGAGCCAGACGGCCCCGAACAGCGGGGCTTTCATCTCCTTCGTTTTCACCGAAACCGCCGCCCGAGCCGTGAGCTTGTCGTCCTGGAAGTCCTCCAATTGGGGCTGGTACATGACTACGGCCCCCTTAGGGTGCTCGAGGCGCTTGGGCCACGGGTCCTGGGCCTCTTGCGCCAGGGCGCCTCGCTGGCCGGCGGCCAGAAGCAGGAGAGCGATAATCAGCAGAAACACCGATGTTTTTAGGTTGGTGCACTTGCATGGACCTGGCTGCATTATGGACCTCTCTTTCAAAACTTTTGCTCTAATTTAGTAAAAGTTGGGACTCCCAAGTGGATTGTCAAGTTAACAGTAATCAGCCTATTCAAATAATTATTATCGGTTAGGGTGAAAGTGGATGCGCGGGTTTCAGCCGGCCGCCTCCAGCCTGGCCAGTGAAGGCTCGGTAAAAGTGAAAGACACCGTGGCCAGGATTGCTGCGGTGAATGAATCCATCAAGAAGCTCAATCAGCGCAGCCAGGAAATCGGCAAGGTGGTGCAGCTCATCGGGGAGATCGCGGCCCAGACCAACATCCTGTCCCTGAATGCGGCCATCGAAGCGGCCCAGGCCGGGGAGCACGGCCGCGGCTTCGAGGTGGTGGCCGAAGGAGTAGTACTATAATCACCGCTACTTTCAGGAACGCCTGGAAGCCGAGTTCCTCCGGGCCCATCGCCATCAACTCTCTTTAAGTCTCCTGCTCCTTGATCTGGACCGCTTCAAGGAGGTAAATGACCTGTATGGCCGTGGGCGACCTGGTCCTCAAGGAGGTCTGCCGCCGGGTCCGGGACCATCTCCGGTTTTCAGACATCGCCACCCGCTATGGCGGAGATGAGTTTGCCATTATTCTGCCCGAAACCGACCTGGAGGCGGCGGGAACCGTAGCCGCCAGGCTGCAATCCGCGGTTTGCCGCGAGCCCGTGGCGGCCGGTGACCTCACCCTCCCCGTGAGCCTCAGCATCGGCGGCGCGGCCTTCCCGGCTGACGGAATCGCCTCTCTCTGCCACAAGCACACAACTCATACCAAGATGCAATCAAAAAGGTATTATTGTAAGGGGCGCAATTTATTGCGCCCGAAAGGCGGGCGTGATAAATCACGCCCCAACAACTGTTGCCTTTCGACTGCAACTTGGTATCATACCGAGTTGCGATCAAACGAGTAGAATTGTCATTCTGAGCGCAGCGAAGAATCTAGATTCTTCACTCCGCTTCGCTCCGTTCAGAATGACAAACTCAAAATTACCTCTTTGAGCGCAACTTGGTATCAGGTGTCAGGAATTACATTTTGTCATTAACCCCTGAGCCTCTTGCAAAATTATGTAGCCGCAGGCTTCAGCCTGCGCCGGCACAGGCTGGAAAGCCTGTGCTACTGAATCCGAGTTTCTGGTTTTTTGAACAAGATTTTTCCTTCATGCTGCTAATTTAATTAGGGAATCAGCACTGGCATGCAGGGCTGTAATGATGGCGGTGATGGCCTGATAACCACCGGCGGTCAGGTGATAGCGGTGGGTTTTCGGAACCTTTTTGATTAAGCCGTGGGCCCGCAGCAGGCGCAGTTTACGGGTGACGGCGCT
>VGSO01000215.1 GCA_016874945.1 Deltaproteobacteria bacterium | reverse complement strand
CCCGAACTGGCCGATCGCTGCTTCACCTGCGGCACCTGCAGCGGCGGCTGCCCTGCCACCGGGCTGGTGCCCATCGAAGGCGGCACAGGCACCTGGGATGCCCGCAAGGCCATCCGGGCCATTGTTTTCGGCATGGAGCAGGAAGTCATCGATTCCAAGTGGCCCTGGGTCTGCACCCTGTGCGGCCGCTGCCAGTACGGCTGCCCCATGGGGATCCAGTTGCTGCGGGCCTTCCGCGCCTGCCGGACCCTCCGGGAGCGGAACAAGGTCCCCGGCCCCATTCACAAGGGCACCATGATGAACCTGGAGCGGGGCAACAACCTGGGAATCCCCACCGATGACTTTCTCATGCTCCTGGCGGAAGTGGGCTACGAGTGCGAAATCGAGGAAGAACAGCCCATTCCCGGCTTCTTTGTGCCCGTGGACAAGGAAGATGCCAACGTCATCGTCACCATTAACTCCAAGGAGCCCTTCGCCGAGCCCGACGACATGAAGTTCTGGTGGCGCATCTTCTACGCCGCCAAAGAGGACTGGACCGTGTCCTCGGTGAACTGGGAAGGGGTCAACTGGGGCCTGTTCTCCGGCGACGACGATAGCATGAAGATCCAGGTGGCCCGGGTCATCGAAAACGCCCGACGACTTAAGGCCAAAACCATCTTGTACCCCGAATGAGGGCACGCCTACTTTGCGACCCGGTTCGGGTTCAAAAACTGGTTTCCCGAAGTTTACGACGAGTTCAAGGTTCTCAGTGTCCACGAGCTGCTGATGGAGTACATCAAGAGCGGCCGCATCAAACTTGACAAATCCAAGTTTCCCCAGGTCACTATGCTCCACGACCCCTGCAACTATGTGCGCAAGTCCCAGATGTCCTTCGGCGACCACCACGGTTGGAACGGCCGCTGGATCGTGCAGCAGTGCGTGGAAAATTATGTGGAATCGTGTGACGACCCCCTGAACAACACCTGCTGCGGGGCCGGCGGCGGCGCCTGGGCCATGCCCTACGACGACGAGCGTTTGCAGTACGGCAAGATGAAGGTGGACCAGATCCGGGAGAGCGGCGCCGAGATTGTCGTCGCGCCCTGCCACAACTGCCGGGACCAGATCATGAAGGGGCTGCCCAAGGCTTTCAAAGGCGAATTGGGCAATTACCACGAAACCCTGTACCTCTGGGAACTGGTGAGCCTCGCCCTGGACTACGAGCCCTGGAGCGATTCGGAAATCGCCCGGGCCCGGGAGATGCGGGACGAACAGTGGGAGAAGCTGGGAGTCGAGCTGGAGACCGAGGAAGAATAAGCCTCGCGTTACCATGAATAATTACCGACACAGCCCGGCGTCCTTGAGAGGACGCCGGGCTGCTTGTTTGTGTAATCTGCGCCAATCTGGGTAATCTGTGGATAAAAAAGAGGTTCAATTATCATGCACGAATACGGCTTGATGCAAGAAATGGTGGCCCTGCTGCTGAAAAAACTTCAGGAAGGGGTGTGCCCCGAAACCGGAAAAATCGAGGTGGTTTTGAAGGTGGGAGGCTTTGCCATCCACTCCGCCGCGGCCACCCGCCAGGCTTACGAAGTCCTGACCAAAGGCACCCGGCTGGAAGGTTCCAAGCTGAACCTGATGGTGGAGCCGGTGACTTTGAACTGCGCCGGATGCGGGTGCCAGGAGGTCCTGGGGGAAGATCAGGTGGACCCCCATGACCCCCTGCCCCTGGCGGAATGCCCCCGGTGCGGCCAGGTGGCCCCGGTCCAGGGGGGCCGGGGAGTGGAGTCTTTGGAACTGGTATGCGAATAAAGACGGTTTTCAGTTTTCGGTAGAGCCTCTTGCGAAATATCCGCAATTCTTGTAGCCGCTGCAATAAGCCCAACATTTAGGTATGGCTAATCCTTAAACCAATTCGCATTCAAAAGGTATTATACCGTGTCCGCTTTCAGGTGCAACAAACTCAACCTGTAACTTATTGATAAATCTTATTTATTTTAACCGAAAACCGAAGACCGAAAACCGAAAACGGTATTATAGGGGTTGCCCAAAGTAATTTCCCCGTAGGGGCACGGCGAGCCGTGCCCAAGGTACAGGGGCACAGCACGCTGTGCCCCTGCGTCAAAAAACCATCGGAAAAAACTTTTGGCAATCGCTATAAAATGTGGGCGAACCTTGTGTTCGCCCACCAATTCAGGGCGAATAGAAGATTCGCCCCTAAGAAAAAAATGTACGTTTGATGGGAAATTGGTATTAGTATTCCTTGGTGTAAACTTTGTGTATTTGTGTCTTAGTGGTGAAATATTTTAAAACTCCGCCACCCAGCCTTCCTTCCAGCCGTGCTGGCCGATGAGGCGCACGAAGCGGCAGCCGCCGTGGTATTCAGTTTTCAAACCCTCCTTGGTTTTCCGCATCAGGGTCAGGGTCTGGGACCACTGGTCGCCCACGGGGATGATCAGGCGGCCGCCCAGGGCCAGTTGCTCCGTCAGGGGCCGGGGCACCTGGGGCGCGCCGGCGGTGACCATGATGGCGTCAAAGGGGGCTTCTTCCGGCCAGCCCAGGGTGCCGTCGCCCACCTTGATGTGGACATTGGCATAACCCAACTCCTCCAGGACTTTTTGGGCCTTGGCCTCCAGGGAAGCGATGCGTTCGATGGAATAGACCTGGGCCGCCAACTTGGCCAGGATGGCCGTCTGGTAGCCGGAGCCGGTGCCGATTTCCAGAACCTTGTCCGTTTCCTTGACCTCCAGGGTTTGGGTCATCAGGGCCACGATGTAAGGCTGGGAGATGGTCTGATCTTCCCCGATGGGAAGGGGATAGTCGTTGTAGGCCTGATCCCAGATGTGGGAGGGGACGAACTTGTGCCGGGGCACCTGGCTCATGGCCGCCAGCACCCGGGGGTCGGCAACGCCCCGGCGGCGGATCTGGGTTTCCACCATATCCCGGCGAACCGCGTCGAATTTGTCTTCGGTCATGGTTGGTCCTGAAGGTAGGTTGGGAAGATTGTTAGGCTGTCCTTTAGTTCCAGCCCCACTTTTTGAAGACCGCGTGGGCCTTCTCGGTTTTCAGAAAATCGATGAACTTCTCGGCCAGGGGGCGTTGTCGGGAAATGGTGGTGATGGCTATGGGCGTGCCGCGATAAAGCTTTCTGGCCCGGGGCAGCTTAACCAGGTCGGTTGAGTCCGGCAACCGGTAATGCCAGGATTCATAAGTGATCCAGGCGTCCAGTTCCGGCATGGACTTCCATTTGTCGATGGCCTCCGCACTGGTGGCCACAGAGCTGGCGATGTTCTTCTGTATTCCCGGGATGAGCCCTTCAGCACCGGCCAAATCTTCCCACAAACCTAGTTGCCCGGCGCCGTTGACATCGATGAGGCGAATGCCGGGTTTGGTTAGGTCTTTCAAAGACTTGATCTTTTTGGGGTTGCCTTTCCTCACCAGGATGCCGGCCGGCCGGACATAAAGGGAGGTGCGGGTCTTTTGGTCAACCAGGTCTGGATACTTGAGGATGAAATCGGTGAGCATATACTCGGCCCCGCCAAAGATCAGGTCCGCATTCTGCTTTGCCAGGTCGATCCATTTAGGGGTCGGCCCGGCGGTAACCTTTACCTCTATCCCCGTTTTCCCAGCAAAAATCCGGGCGCATTCCTCCATGGGCCCCAAAGGCCCTCCGGGCCCATAGATGTGCAACACTTTTTCCTGGGCCCGGACCATTTCCATGGGGCCCCATACACCCCCAAGGACTGCCGCTACCATCACTATCAGCCATATCCCTCGACTCATGGGCTTGCCCTCCGGAATCAAGACGCCGCGTATGGGAAAATAAAACTGTCCGGTGCGTCCGGCCCTGAGGCGGCGGGCCGTGTCCGCCCGGAATGATAATACCTCGTGGGCCCATTATTTCCGCTAGCGCCAAATAAAGTATTATATCATTTAGGATTATGAATAGAAAATATCGATATCACCTTGGGCGGGACGCGGTGGTGGAGCGCCAAAAAATGGAATTCCGGTATTGCCAGGAATGTCTGGAGGCGTGCCGGGCCTGCACCGACCCCTGCCTGTATGGCAAATTCCGCCGGGAGTGCGTCATCTGGGAGCTGTGCCGCAAGGAGGCTCGGAAGCGGTGCAAGGAGAAAGAAGCCAAGGAGCACTGAATTATACCAGGCGGCCCCAGAAGATGTGATTCGTCATCGAAAATATATCCAAAAACGAAAAAGAATCACCACAACGACGGTTACCCCTGACGAGATAGCTATGCCTTTGTTCCGGTATTCTTGAGGAACCCTCTTTGCTATGTATAGACCGGATAATGAGCTTCCCAAGATTGCTCCCAACAATAACTTTATATCCTGAAATGTCATGGTTAACATGAAGCAGCCGGTGATGCTGCCGATTAATATTCCTATAATGATGATTACATAATACTTTGTCATCTCCACAATGTTTTCCCTCCTTATATCCTTATATAACCTTAAGGCGCTCCAGTCTTCCATGGCGGTAAAAGATAAACCACGAAGACACAAAGGTTCATCAAGTAACATTTATTGAGCGTCCCTCAACCAAGGACGCCCAATAATTATTTTTTGTGTGTTTTGGTGTTCTTGGGGTCATGATGGTTTAATCCATAACCGGCCCTTGCTTAATTATAATACAAAAAACCGCGGGGGTGGTTTCTTTGACGGGTTCCAGGTCCAGCCCTTTCAAGGCGGCCGCCTCTTGCCACCCCGGATTGCCATAAGCCCTTGACAAGACCCGGCCTTTGGGGTTCCATGTATTCCAGGGCAAGGATGCGCCTGCCGACCAGCCGGTCGCCAAGTTTGCCTTGACTCCAACTTTCCAGGAGAGACAAAATGCCCTATGTCGCCCCGGAGCACCGCCAGGAGTTGGATGGTCTCATTGATCAACTGGCCGGGGCCATCCTGGCCCAGGCCCAAAAGGCCAAATACGACGCCGCCTTTGCCGGCCTGCTGAATTACGCCTGCACCCGCCTGGCCCTCCAGATTGTCCGCCGCCGGTTCGGGCCCATGCGCTACTGGATCATCGCCTTAATTACCGGCGTCTTTAAAAACATCGGGGACGAATTCTACCGCCGGGTGGCGGCGCCGTATGAAAACGCGCAGATGGCCAAGAGCGGCGACGTGGACCTCTATCGGGAATATGTTAGCGAGATGGAAGCCGGGTCTTGAACCTGGCCGCCGGTAGGGCGGGACATGATTGACGGGCATTTAAGCCCCCTTATACCGAGTTGCGATCAAACGAGTAGAATTGTCATTCTGAGCGCAGCGAAGAATCTAGATTCTTCACTCCGCTTCGCTCCGTTCAGAATGACAAACTCAAAATTACCTCTTTGA
>VGSO01000214.1 GCA_016874945.1 Deltaproteobacteria bacterium | reverse complement strand
TTCCCAAGGTCAGATGGGGGTGGAAGGGCCGGCCCTCCGGAGGATGCCCCAGGGTCTCGAAGGCCTTCTCCAACTGCCGGTAAAACCGGGCCAGGGGGAGGAGATCCCCCTCCAGCCCCAGCCAGACCACCCGGGGGGCGTTGATAGAGGGGAAGGCCCCGGCGCCGGTGACTTTGAGGTGAAACGGGGGCTGGGCCGCGGCCACTTCCTGGGCCGCCCGGGCCAGGGTGTCCACCTCGGCGTCCGGCACGTTGCCGAAGAACTTCAAGGTGAGGTGGATATTTCCAGGCATCACCCAGCGCACGTCGGCGCCGCTCCGTTTCAGCTCCTGCTGATACAGAGCCAGGCCCGGCTTCAAACTCTCCGGCAGATCGATGGCTAAAAAAGCGCGAACCATTTTCAGTAAGCAGTGAGCAGTGAGCAGTAAGCAGACAGTTCCAGGTTATTTTCCTATGTTTGCTGCCCGCTAAATCTATCAGGGTCTCTATTTGATATAGAAAGAATACGTTTCCTATCACAGCAGGAAGCAAAATCTTAGGATTTAGAATAGGGGCTTTTTAAAGCCCCCAGCCACTAGGGTTGGTGGTACTTGATGGTGAGGTAGTCCCTTCTGTCATCCTTACCTGTTGAATGGCCGGTGATATAGACATTCCCCTGGTTGTTTACGGCCACCGCCAGTGCATGGTCCCCAGGAGCTCCGGGGCCGGGTCCATTGTAACTGCGCACCCATAGCCGTTTGCCATCAGCACTGTATTTCAGGGTAAGGTAATTGGCGCTGCCGGTCCAAGTCTCGGTGGCCCCGGTGACATAAACGTTGCCCGCCTGGTCCAGGGCCAGAGCGTTGGCCAGATCGACCAAGGTTTTATCGGGACCATTATAGCGCCGTACCCAGAGAAGCTGGCCGTCGGGATTGTACTTGATGGTGGCGACATCATAATTGTAGAAGGTATGATACGATGTACCGGTGACAAAAATGTTTCCCTGACCGTCCACGGCGATGGCCGTAGCGTAGTCGGTATAGTATCCAGGACCGTTGTAACGGCTCACCCAGAGCTGTTTCCCCTCGGGGCTGTATTTGATGGTAGCGTAGTCATGGCCGGGGCCGCCGGAATATACGGAGCCGCCATCTGAGGAACCGGTGACGTAAACATTGCCCGCCCCATCCACGGCCATGGCCCGGGCCACATCAGCACCGTTGCCCGGGCCGTTGTAACGCTTTACCCAGAGCCGTTTTCCCTGGGGGCTGTACTTGATGGTCAGGTAGTCATCCCCGGTGGCGACTCCCTCAGAGGAGCCGGTGACCAGGATGTTGCCCTGGCTGTCCAACGCCATGGCAACGGCCATATCTCGGCCCTTTGCCGGGCCCTCATAGCGGCGGGCCCAGACCTGCTTGCCGCTGGAATTGTATTTGACGGTGGCATAATCCCAATTCTCGAAAGTTCCTTCTGAACAGCCGGTGACATAGACGTTGCCTTGGCCGTCTACCGCGATAGCACGGGCCGCATTATTCCCGTTGTAGGGATCACCGAAATAGTAATGGCTCACCCAGAGTTCCTTTCCGCCGGGGCTGTACTTGATGGTGGCGAAATCTAAACAGTGCCAGGAATTAAACGCAGAACCGGTGACATAAACATTGCCTTGACTGTCCAAGGCCAGAGCATTGGCACCACCCCCGTTCCCGTCAGCCCCTAAGTAACGACGCACCCAGAGCCGTTGACCGGTGGGACTGTATTTGATGGTGCTGTAACCGTCAGCTGCCCCGGTTACATAGACGTTGCCTTGATTGTCAACTGCTATGGCCCTGGCTTCATTAATGGCGTTTGTCGGCCCGTGGTAGCGCCTGACCCACTCCGTCTCCACCATGGCTCCTTCTGAGGTTTTGATAATATCTTCTTGAAGGTCGGGGGTGGAGTATGCTGGTGAAGCGAGCAGGAGACTGGGAAAGATAAGGGCCATGAAGAACGCCAGAAAGACATTCATACCATCTCCTTTTTAATGGTAGCAGGCTTTATGCAAGAAAACCGGAGTCATCCGCAAAAGACAGTTCCAGTTCCAAGGCCGTAGCAATCCGCAATTTGAAAACGAAGTTATATAGAAATTATCTAATATCATTTTTTTTTTACAACTGAAAACTGAAAGCTATTTCAGTACCCGGCGCAGGCGGTCCAGGGCCATCTGGGCCGAGAGCACCTTGATCTCTTCCCGGCCGCCGTGAAAGAGATAGTGAAACCATTCCACTGTCTGGGGGGTGGCTAATCCAATATAGACCGTGCCCACGGGCTTCTCCGGACTGCCGCCGGTGGGGCCGGCAATGCCCGTCACCGACAGGCCGACGTCGGCCCGGAACACGGCCCTCACCCCCCGGGCCATGGCCACCGCGGTTTCGGCGCTCACCGCGCCGCGCCGGGCCAGGGTTTCCGGCGGCACCCGCAGCAGGTCCATCTTGGCTTCGTTGCTGTAGGAAATCACCCCGCCCAGAAAGTAGTCCGAAGACCCGGCAATATTGGTGAGGCGGTGGCCGATGAGTCCGCCGGTGCAGGACTCGGCCACCGCCAGGCTGAGGCCCTTAGCTCTTAAAAGCTGTCCTACCAGGTCTTCCAGGGGCGTCTCCGCCGGCCCCAGCAGGGTATCCCCCACTTCCTGGGCCAGGGCCGCCACCAGGCGCGCCATATTTTCTTCCATCGCCGGGCGGTCTTTCCCCCGCAGCGTTATGCTAAGGTGGTTTTCGGGAAAATTGGGATACAGCCCCACCGTCACCCCTTGCTGAAATTCAGCCAGCCGGGAGATCACTTCCTGGATTTGGGTCTCGGAAATCCCGAACAGGCGCAGCGTCCGCTGCACCAGGCAGGCCCCAGCCCCGCACCAGCCCACCAGGCTGGGGAGCACGTAATGGTCAAACAAAAGCTGCATCTCCCGGGGCACCCCAGGTAAGAAATAAAGCCGGGTGTCGTTATGCTTTAAGGAAAACCCGCAGGCCGCCCCCCCGGGGTCCAACACCATGGCCCCCTGGGGGATGAGGGCCAGCCGGGCGTAGCGCTCCTCCCAGGGAATTTGCCGCTCTTCCAGGCATTTTTTGATGCGGGCCAGTAGCGCTTCATCCCGGAGAAGCTTTAGGCCCAGGGTTTCGGCGGCGGCCGCGGCGGTGATGTCATCCTCGGTAGGCCCCAACCCTCCGGTGATGATAAGGAACCGGGATCTGCTAATCCCCAGGCGCAGGACCTCCTGAAACAGGGGCGCCCGGTCCCCCAACATGGTGATGCACTGCACCTCCAGCCCCGCCTCGTGGAGGCGCCGGGCCGCATACCGGGCGTTAAAATCCGCCACCCGGCCGGTGATCAGCTCCGTGCCGGTGGCGATGATTTCTCCGAGCATGGGAATTCCTTAAAAGTTTATCCACAGATTACACAGATTAACGCAGATTTATTAATAATCTGTGAAAATCTGTGTCATCTGTGGATAAAAATCACTTCCAATAACAGCCGCGCCATCACCCCTGCCATTACATCATCTATCACCACTTCCAGGCTTCCCGAGGGGCCGCGGCTGAGCCAGCGGATGGGCCAGGGTTTGATGATGTCCAGCAGGCGGAATATGATAAAACCGGCCAGGACGTTTTGCCAGGTAAGGGCCACCCCCGCCAGGGTGATGAGCTGGCCCGCCACCTCGTCAATGACGATGGCGGGGTGATCCTCTCCCCCCAGGCAGTCTTGGGCCGGGCCGGAGGACCAGAGGGCCGCGGCCAGAATTGCCGCCACCCCCAGGCCGTATCCCCAGGGGCCGGACCAGGAGAGCGCCCACCCCAGCGGCAGCGCCGCCAGGGACCCCCAGGTGCCCGGGGCCAGGGGCAGGAAGCCCGCTCCTCCCCAAGTGGCCAGACAAAGGATAAGCCGCCGCGGCGGTCGGTAATCAGCAGCCATCTTAACATCATCCGAATACATGGATTTGAACTTATTGTCAATAATCCTGCCTGGTCATTAATCCCCTGTGCGTGTGCCTCTTGGCGCCCTGGAGTGAAGGTTTTTTTGCCATGGTCCCGGATAAATGGGATTAATCTCTAAAAGTTGTTACAAAATCAAAGAATATCTCCTATAATTTTTCCTATGCGGCCGAAACACCAGGAATCTCCTATCCCTCAACCCCGCATCGTCCCCCGCCCGGAGCATCAGCTCTCCCGGAAGGATATCTCGGTGGAGGCCCTCAAGGTGCTGTACCGCCTCCACCATGCCGGCTACCTGGCCTATCTGGTGGGGGGCAGCGTCCGGGATTTGCTGCTGGGAAAAAAGCCCAAGGATTTCGACGTGGTCACCGACGCCCGCCCCGGGGAAATCCGCAAGCTGTTCCGCAACAGCCGCATCATCGGCCGCCGCTTCCGGCTGGTCCAGGTCTTTTTCCGGGGCGCTCACATCGTGGAGGTTTCCACCTTCCGGCGTCGCTCCGAGTTTGATGAAACCGGGGAAGAAGCCGTCCCGGCCCGGGATAAAGCTTACGGCACCCCGGCGGAAGACGCCCTGCGCCGGGACCTCACCATCAACGCGCTGTTTTACAACATCGAAGGCTTTTCCCTGGTGGACTACGTGGGGGGACTGGAGGACCTCAGGGCCGGCCGCATCCGGGTCATCGGCGACCCCGGGGTGCGCTTTGTCCGGGACCCGGTGCGTATGTTGCGGGTATTGCGCCACGCGGCCCGCACCGGCTTCGCCATCGACCCCGGCAGCTGGGAGGAAATCCGGACCCTGGGCCATCTCATCCGCACCTGCGCCCCGGCCCGGGTGCGGGACGAACTCCTTAAGGATTTCCACAGCGCCGCGGCGGGACCGTTTTTCGACTTGTTGCTGCGCTCCCGCCTGTTTTACGCCATCTTCCCGGCCTGGGACTCCCGCCTGGACCCCCGGGGGGAACAGCGCCTGGTGGATCTCATGGGACGCCTGGACCGCCTGGTTAATGCAAGTTACCATCTCTCCGACAGCCTTATATGGGCGGTTTTTTTTACCCCTCTCCTGGAACGGGAATCCCGGCCCGGGAGCTTTAAAGAGCTGCGGGAATTCATCCACGAAAAATTGCCCGAGGCCCTGGGGGGCATCGAATTTCCCCGCCAGCGCCGGGACGAAGTGGCCCTGATGCTGGCCCTGGAAGAGATCGCGGCGGATCTTGAACGCCAACAGCGGCCCATTCCCGTCCGCTACCAGCGCCTGGCGGCCTTCCCCGAGGTCTGGCTGCTGCACCAGATCAAAGAGACCCCGGATAAAGACCTGCTGGGGGAGTGCCGGCCCCTGGAAATAACGCCCCGGCCCTCCAAACCCAAACCCCGCCGGACGCGCCGGAGAAGGCGGAGGAGAGGG
>VGSO01000213.1 GCA_016874945.1 Deltaproteobacteria bacterium | reverse complement strand
TGCAAAATTCATTTTGAGGCTGCGATTTTCCCATGTTGCTTAAAGAAATATCCGGTAGCACAGGCTTTCCAGCCTGTGCCGGCGCAGGCTGAAGCCTGCGGCTACATAATTTTGCAAGAGGCTCCTTTGTTACTAATTATAACTTTCACTCTAATTCATTTTTGTTAAGTAATCCACCAATTCTTGAAAGTCTGCTGGTAGAGGGGCTTCCCAATTCGCCGCTTCCCCGCTTCGGGGGTGAGTAAAGCCCAGCCGCCAGGCGTGGAGCAGTTGGCGGCGCACCAGGGGCCGCAGGCCCGCCAGCTGGGGCGGCGCGGACTTCAGGCGGCTCACCCCCCCGCCGTAAGTGGCGTCCCCCAGGACCGGATGGCCCAGGGAGGCCAGGTGCACCCGGAGCTGGTGGGTGCGCCCCGTTTTGGGGGTAAGCTCCACCAGGGTCAGGGGGCCGGGGAATTCCCGCACCACCCGCCACAGGGTCACCGCTTCCTTGCCCCGCCGGGCGTGCACCGACATCTTCTGCCGTTGGGTGGGATGCCGGCCCACTACCCCTTCAATTTTGCCTGCCGGTTGGGGGAGCCGTCCCCAAATCAGGGCCAGGTAAGTCTTGCGGACCTCCCGCCCCTGAAACTGGCGCACCAATTCCTGGTGGGCCAGCTCCGTCTTGGCCGCGGCCAAAAGGCCGCTGGTGTCTTTGTCCAGCCGGTGCACCAGGCCCGGGCGGCTGACGTCACCCATTTCTTTAAGTTCCGGGCAGTGGGCCAGCAGGGCGTTGAGGAGAGTCCCCCCCCGGTGGCCGGGGGCGGGGTGGACCACCAGCCCCGGGGGCTTGTTCACCACCACGAGGTCGCCGTCCTCATAGACAATGTCGAGGGGCAGGGCCTCCGGAATAAGGTGGCTGGGCTCCGGCGGCGGCAGGGTGACCTGGATGGCCTCGCCGCCCCGCAGCCGGCGGGAGGCCGCGGCGGGGCGGCCATTCACGGTCACCCGGCCGTTTTTAAGCAGCTTCTGGAGCCGGGCCCGGGACAGGCCCAGACGCCGGACCAGATACTGGTCCAGGCGGGGGCCGGCTTCATCTTCTTCCACCGTCAGGGAAAGGACTTTGTCCATTGGCAAACGGTTATTGGGGGAGGAGGGTTCCCACAGGCTGGAAGCCTGTGCTACTCAGGGCGCCCGCCCTTACCCCCTCCCCCAATCACTTAAAAGGGGGATTAATTGGGATTAATTGGCCGGCCCCGTTAAAGGGTTGGGAGGGGGGTTTGGGGGAGGGCAGGGAGCGTTGCTCCCTGGCCCTCCCCCCAAATCATTTCACCCCCCGCTCAAATCTTTCTAAGCGCCGCGGTGTCCTTGATTTCACTGAAAATCATGCGCCCCGCGGTGGTTTGCAGGACGCTGGTGACGTTGACCTCCACCTCCCGGCCGATGTAGCGCCGGGCGTTTTCAATGACCACCATGGTGCCGTCGTCCAGGTACGCCACCCCCTGGCCCTGGGACTTGCCTTCCCGGAGAATCTGCACCTGGAGCGTCTCCCCCGGCAGGACTGCGGGCTTCATGGCGTTGGCCAGCTGGTTGATGTTGAGAACCTCGATCCCTTGTAGTTCCGCCACCTTGTGCAGGTTGAAGTCGTTGGTCAGGACCTTGGCCCGCATCTTCAACCCCAAGGCCACCAATTTGGAGTCCACCCCGGCCTTGGGGACGTCATCCTCTATGAATTCCACCTTAAGGCGGCTGTTCTGTTGGAGGCGCTTCAGGATGTCCAGGCCCCGGCGCCCCCGGGTGCGCCGCAAATCGTCGGGAGAATCGGCGATGTATTGGAGTTCTTCCAGGATAAATTTGGGGACGATGAGGGTGCCTTCCAGGAAGCCGGTCTCCCCGATGTCGGCGATGCGGCCATCAATGATAACGCTGGTGTCCAGAATTTTCAAGGGCAGGCGCGGCTGCTTGGGCGATTCAAGAAAATAGGGGGTGCTCACCTCGGACATTTTTTTGCCCCCCAGGACCAGGCCGATATAACCGAAAATGGCAGAAAAAAAGATATATAAGGGAATTTGCAGGTTGGGAAGGTCCAGGAACTTGTCGAACGGATAACTGGCCAGCTTGGCGATGCCCAACCCGATGAAAAGCCCCAGGGTGCCGCCGACGATGGTTTTCAGAGGAATGCCCTTGATAATTTTTTCCAGTCCCAGGGTGAGTAAAGCCACCACCACGCCGGCCGCCGCCCCCACCCAGCCGGCCCACCACAGGTGGCTGAAGGAAGGGATCTGTTCCGCGATGAGATAGCCGCTGAAGGCGCAGATAGCCCCCAGGATGGCCCCGATGACCACCTTTTTTTTCATAAAATCCTATTCACCTCCTTTCTTGGGAGAATATCAGGCAGGAATGGAATCTAATCCCGGGGCCGCGAAACCGGCGCGGCAACGCGCCTCCCGCCCCTCAGGATATTTTAGAAATTTTATAGAAGATTTGACGCCCCATCAGGCCGCCAATCACAGGCAGGGCAGGAAAAATCAGGCGCTTCCCAGCAACTCCTGCAGTTGCGATTCTATTTCTTCTTCCTTCGTGTTATGGACCAGGGAGAGTTCTTTGATCAGCAAACTTTTAGCCGTGTCCAACATCTTCCGTTCCCCGAAGGACAGATCCTTTTCGGACTTGAGGAGGGTCAGGTCCCGGAGCACTTCCGCCACCCGGAATGGGGAGCCGGTCTTGATTTTGTCCATGTAGTCCCGGTACCGCCGGTTCCAGGTCTGGTTGATGAGGCGGGGCGGCCGCTGCTGCAGAATTTCATAAACTTTGGACACGGTGTTCGCGTCGATGATATTCCTAAGTCCGATATTCCGGGCGTTGCCGATGGGGATCATGATGATCATTTCGCTGTCCAACAGGCGCATGATGTAGAATTTTTCCATCGCCCCGGACATATCGCGTTCCTGCACCGACTCGATAACTCCCACGCCATGGGCCGGATATACCGCCAACTGGCCTACGCGGAACATCTATTTCACCTCCTGTTTATCTAAATAACACATAAGTGCATAAATTGCAACCGGAGGGCGGCCTTGCTCTAGCGCTGAAACCGAAACAGCAGAATCTCGCCGTCCTTGACCAGATAATCCCGGCCTTCCACGTGGAGGCGGCCGGCTTCCTTGACCTTGGCCGCCGCCCCCAACTTCACCAGGTCTTCGAAGCTCATGACTTCCGCCCGGATAAAACCTTTTTCCATGTCGGAATGGACCTGCCCCGCGGCCTTGGGGGCCGTGGCGCCCTGGGGCGCGGTCCAGGCCCGGACTTCCGGGCCCACGATGGTGTAGAAGGTAGTCAGCCCCAGCAGCCGGTAGGATTCCCGGATGAGGCGGTTGATCCCCGGCTCCACCAGGCCCAGACCGGCCAGAAATTCCTGGCGGTCTTCCGGAGGCAGTTCCGCCAGTTCGGCTTCCAGATCCCCTACAATGGGAATGACGGGAACCTCCCGCCGGGCCGCCAGCTTCTTCAGGGCGCGGTAATGAGGCCCGCCGTGAAGCTCCGCTTCACTTACATTGGCCACGAACAGGCACGGCTTCAAGGAAAGCAGGGGCGCGGCCTTCAGGTGCTCTTTATCTTCCAGGCTCAATTCCAGGTCTTTGGCCCACTTGCCCTCATTGAGGCCCGCTTCCACCCGCTGTAGCGCCGCCAGGGCGGCCTGCGCCGGCTTCTCACCGGACTTGGCCTTTTTTTCGATTTTTTGTCGCTGACGGCCTACTATTTCCAAATCCGCCAGCAGCAGCTCCGTTTCCACGATCTCCACGTCCCGCACCGGGTCCAGCTGATTCAAAGGATGGGGGCAGTCCGGCGCGGTGAAACACCGCACCACGTGGACCAGGAGGTCCACGTCCCGGATGTAGCCCAGGAACTGGTTGCCCAGACCTTCTCCCCTGGAGGCCCCGGCAATCAGCCCGGCCACGTCCACGAACTCGATGGCGGTGGGGGTGAGTTTTTCCGGCTTGAGGAGCTTCCCCAGGGCCTCCAGGCGGCCATCCGGCACCGGCACCACGCCGGTGTTGGGGTTGATGGTGCTGAAGGGATAGACCGCGGTCTCCGCCCCCGCGCCGGTGAGGGCGTTGAAAATGGTGCTCTTCCCGGCATTGGGAAGACCGATGATGCCGCATTTCCAGGACATTATTGCTTGTTTTCTGTTTTCTGTTTTCTGTTTTCTGCAATAAATGAATAGGCTTTGTCATAGATGCTATTGCGACAGTGGCACTTAATAGATCGATTTAAGCCTGCTCTCTCTGTTTGATAAAAAACAACACCAGATAGGATATATTCTTGCGGTTCTATTATATTTTCCGATGATTTCAGCAAAGGGACCTGCCAAAGACCACCGCCACTAAAACCGCCGAAGGTCTCAGGAATATTGGAAATTGAGTCGTATTTTACCTCAAAATTGCAATAATCAAATTCATCCACGATAAATAAATTGCGGATGCCTCCAAAGAAGCAAAATGTATTATACTCTTTGATCAATTCAAAACTTTTAGCAGTTGGTTTATCAATCGTTTTTATGTCTGGCACGCCGTACAGTACCCAGAACCCCTCGTCTAATCTGGGAGGATTAGCTAACATCTTATCACGTTTTATATCGAGGTTACAAAAGCCTTTCTTTGCCCTTATCGTTCCTATCTCTGAGGAAGGCAATACTATAAAGCCAAGATCAGGACCATGGGAATCCACGTGTCCTTTTGCTATTCTAATAACACTTAAGTATTCTGATTTGATTGTGTATTTATGCTCGTAATTGCTAAGAATCAAACCAAGTGAAAAATGCCCTTTCAATAAATCAATGACATGCGCCGCCGTTAATATGCCGTATGTGTCTGAAATAGAAACAAAGGTGCCTGATCCAATCAAGGCGGAAGATTCTGCGCCGCTTGAATTAGTTGTTACTTTGATAAGACCAGTGGAGTAACTTACAATTATCTTCGCTACTTCTTGCAACAACTTCCTTGGGAGTTCCGTTATCTTGCCCACTTCTTTTTGGTTTGACATGATTGAATTTATGCGCTTCAGGGTTTTTCTCATAAAACAGAAAACAGAAAACTCAAGCCGCTTGCGGCTTGCTCCAAATCCCCGGAATCTTCGCGCCGCAATGGGCGCAGTGGCCGTCTTTCATTTTGACTTCGCCCACCATGTAACCTGTGCGGGGGATTATCAGCTTTCCGCAGCCGTGGCAGTTGGTGTCCTCCGCCGGGTTTCCCGGAACGTTGCCGATATAGACGTATTTGAGGCCGGCTTTGAGGGCCAGGTCCCGGGCCTTCTCCAGGGTGCTCACCGGGGTGGGGAAGTGCTGCAGCATCTTGTACCGGGGATAGAACCGGGAGAAGTGGAGCGGC
>VGSO01000212.1 GCA_016874945.1 Deltaproteobacteria bacterium | reverse complement strand
CGGTTGTTTGAGTGCGAGGAAACCTTAATGGATGTCCTAGCCGAAAACCTGCGTTTCCTTTCACCAACCCGGTTAACCGAGCTCTGTGCGTGCAGCTATTTGTTACATTAGAAAGGGAAAATTATATAAGTTACAAATTGTATTTGTTGCATTTGAAAGGGAATCAAGTATTAGCGGTGAATTGGTTGGATATTGTCAATTTTTTCCGGCCCGGATTTGACTGGATCCAGGTGGAAGTCAGTTCCCAATGCAACGCGGCCTGTGTTTACTGCCCCCGCACGGTATATCGGGACCAATGGGCCAGCCGCCTTCTTTCTCTCAAGACCTTTGAGAAACTAACTCCGATTTTTTCCCGGACCAGATTGGTATACCTCCAGGGGTGGGGGGAGCCTTTTCTCCACCCCGACTTCTTCGCCATGGCGGATTTGGCCCGCAAGGCGGGTTGCCGGGTGGGGGTCACCACCAACGGCGCGCTGTTGGATCGGGATCGGCTCATCCGAATAGTAGAAGCGGAACTGGACGTGGTGGCCTTTTCCCTGGCGGGGACGGATGAAGCCCAGGATGCGGTGCGCCGGGGTACTCATCTTAAGCAGGTTCTGGAGGCCATCCATGGGCTCCAGGAGGAAAAGGCCAGGCGCGGGGCTCAAAAGCCGCAGATTAATCTTGCCTATATGCTGCTGCGATCCGGGTTGGGGAGCATTTCCCCACTGCCCCCGTTGTTAAAAAGCCTGGGAGTCCGCCAGGCGGTCATCAGCACCCTGGATTTTGTCGCGGCCCAGGATCTGGAGCGGGAAACCCTAAGACCACAGAGCCAGGAGGAATACCGCGAGATAATCTCCCGGTTGCAGGAAGTGGTTCAGGCGGGAGCGGCCGGGGGCCAGGAAATCCAATATCACCTCCGTCCACCGGGGGAGAAGGGCGGGGGCTGCCGGGAAAATGTTTCCCGGGCACTGGTGGTGGCCGCCGACGGCCGGGTGGCGCCCTGCGTTTACTCCAACCTGCCGGTATCAGGGGTCACTTACCTGTCCCAGGGCCGGGAACTTCCCTACCGGTCCTTGAGTTTTGGGAATATTAAGGACACTCCCCTGACCGACATCTGGCGGGATCCGGAATATTCCCGCTTCCGGGCCTCATTTCAGAAGGGAGCGCCGGCAGCCCCCTGTCGCCGGTGCGACAAACGGTGAATAATTTTAACCACAGAGGTACTAGAGAAAAAAGAGGTTCACAGAGAGAAGAAGAACTTTGGCCCTGACTGAATAATACCGTTTTCGGTTTTCGGTTTTCGGTTAGGAAAACCTGGAATACCACTAAGTTACAAATTGTATTTGTTGCATTTGAAAAGGGAATAAAGTATAAGCCAGGGCCGAGTTTTTTCTCTGTGTCTTTCTCTGGCACTCCGCGTCTTTGTGGTTAATATTATTGAAGAAATCTTTGGCCGGCAACCTGCTCCATTAAGTCCTTTGACATGGTTATTAAAAAAACCTCGCCCTGTGAAAAAATTTCTGCCAAAAAAGATGGGAACTAGGTAAAATGGGGCTAACTTTAGCAGGTTAGGGAGGTGAGAACCGCCAAGGGATAAATATTCGGCCATGGCCACGGAACTTGCTACAGCCTCACTTAACCCATTTCCCGTCAATTACTGGGAAGGAGAGTCTTGTCAGGCCTGTCTAATAAGGGGAGGGAAGGATGAAACACCGAACATACCTGCGTGATAAGTTGAAACAAGTGCTGGGGTTGGGTTTTGCCGCAGGAGACCAGGGGGTCATAGAAACCGTCGAAGCCAACCGTAAAACGCTGACCGAAATCAAAGCCTCCTTGGGGCTGCCGCCGGATGCCGTCCCTGACAAGGTCCTGGAGGCTGTCCAGGCCCTGAAGGCCGGCCTGGAAAAAATGAAGGCTTAGCGAGGGTAGGGGGAGAACAAAGGTCGCAAGGGAGATGCAGCGGCCTTGGTGGCCATCGGTTACGGGACCCAGAGAAGACGACCCGGAGGCGAAAACGATTTAAGCGATTATCCCTTAAAAATTAAGGAAAATGGCCGGCGACCTCACTTGACCCGGTTCCCCTGATAGCCCGGATTCTGACCGGATGCAGGAAACAGGGGAGGTAAGGAGGAGAACAAAGATGTACCTGCGTGAAAAATTGAAACAAGTGCTGGGGTTGGGTTTTGCCGCAGGAGACCAGGGGGTCATAGAAACTATCGAGACAGAGCATAAAACCCTAGGAGAGCTTAAATCCTCCTTGGGGCTGCCGCCGGATGCCACCCCTGATAAAGTCTTGGCGGCCATCCATGTCTTGAAGGTCAGCATGGAGGACATGAAAGCAAAGAGGGTGGAGGAAGGGGAAAAGGCCAAAGTGGAGGTGAAGAGGCCTTGGTGGAAATGGTGGGGCAAATAAGCGGGGACCCCTGGAAAGACGCCCTAACCTGATTCCATTCCCAGAAGAACCCGTAAAGAATTAAGCCGGATGCAGCAAACCAGGGATGGGAAGGAGAACTTGGATGTACCTGCGTGAAAAATTAAAACAAATACTGGGGTTGGGCTTTGCCGCAGGAGACCAGGGGGTCGTAGAAACAGTAGAAGCGGAACACAAAACCCTGAAGGAGATGAAAGCCTCCATAGGGTTGCCGCCGGACGCCACCCTGGAGCAGGTCAAACAGCGGATACAGACTCTCCAGGCGGAACACGAAGAATTAATGGGTCTGAAAGGGGAATGGGAGGCCCGGGAAGAGAAAGAACTGGCGGCGCCGACCCAGTGGCAGGCCCTGTACAGATCGGAGGACTGGCTGGGGGTCTGGATCGGCCTGGGTATCATCGGCATCGCCATTCTTTATTTTACTTTTACCGGCCTGAGCTACAAAGCCCCCACCTTCCGGTGGACCACTGATGGGGAATTTCAGAACCACATCGCGGTCATGATGCCCGCAGTGGACCAACTGGTCAAGCAAGCCGGCGACAAGGGCGAAGCGGCCTTGCAGGAGCAGGCCCAGGCTCTCCAAAAGGCCATCGCCGCCAAGGATAGAAAAGCCGTGGGGTCCGCGGCCAAAAAGCTGGAGGATGCCGCCAAACAGGCCAAGGACAAAGGCTTAAAGGCTAAGGCCGGAGGTCTGAGCAAAGATTTCAGCGGCCAGGCCGGCAGACTTCCGGACAAGGTCATGGCCTGGGACAATATCAAGTTGGCCCTCTATGTCGCCGTGGCCTTCTTGTTCATCGGGATCATCGGCATGGCCCTGATGGGCGAGTCCGTGGGCTTCTTCATCACCGGCTTTCCCTTCGTCTTTCTCATAGCCTGGCTGGCCCAGTTCCTGGCCGGCAACTACACCATTCATGAGTTAGGCCTGGAATATGTGCTCTTCTGTCTCATCATCGGGCTGCTGGTGAGCAATACCGTAGGGGTGCCCAAGTGGATGATGCCCGCGGTGAAGACGGAATTCTATATCAAATCCGGCCTGGTCATCCTGGGGGCCCGGGTCCTGTTCGGGGTGATCATGAAGGCCGGGTTTCTCGGCATGGTCCAGGCTCTGGGGGTGGTCAGCGTCGTTTGGTACGGCTGCTGGTGGCTCTGCAAGAAACTGGACATTGACGACGAGTTTGCGGCCATGCTCTCCAGCGCGGTGTCCATTTGCGGGGTGTCTGCGGCCATCGCCACCGCGGGCGCGGTGAAGGGCGACCCCAAGAAGCTCTCTTACGTCACCTCCATTGTTTTGATGTGCGCGGTGCCCATGATGGTGCTCATGCCCATCATCAGCAAGGCCGTGGGCATGCCCGACGCGGTGGCCGGGGCCTGGCTGGGCGGGACCCTGGACACCTCGGGGTCGGTGGTGGCCGCGGGGGCCCTGATCAGCGACCTGGCCATGAAGGTGGGGGTCACCGTGAAGATGTCCCAGAACGTCCTCATCGGATTGGCCGCCTTCATTCTCTCCGTGGTCTGGACCATGAAAGGGGCGAAGGAAGGCGAGGAGACCAGCCTTTGGGAGATCTGGTACCGCTTCCCCAAATTCGTCCTGGGATTCTTAGCGTCTTCCCTCCTGTTCTCCTTTGTCCTGGGCGAGGCCACCATCAACGCCATTGGACGGCCCTTACAAAACCTGGAAGTCTGGTTTTTTGCCCTGGCCTTCACCTGCATCGGCCTGGAAACCAGGTTCTTGGATCTGGCCAAGCTGGGCGGCGGCCGGCCGGCCGTGGCCTTCCTGGTGGCCCAGGGGTTCAACGTCCTCTGGACCTTGCTCCTGGCCTACATGTTGTTTGGCGGGATTCTCTTTCCGGCGCCCAAGTTCTAAGGGGAGAATAAGACAAGCCGCTTAACCCGAGGTCGCTTCCGCAAACCAAACGCAGGTCCTGGGGACGGGCTCCCCAGGGCCGGTGTTTTTAAGGCGCATCCGGCCACGGGGGAGGATCGGGAAGAATGGGGGGCCCTCGCCGCAGGCGGGCTGGCGGGCTGCCCGTGATCAGCCCCGGAGCCTTTGGGAGCCCCAAAGGGGCGCCCCTGGTTACAGCACACCTCGTCCCAACGAACAGCCGGGGGCGGCTGTTCTACATTTTTTGTTTAGATAAAGGCCGGTCCGGCGCCATCTTGACGGGGGGCATTTTCTGTATATATTTATACCACCGAGGAATACCCGGCTCGGGCTGGCCGAAAAAATATATATAACCGCCAATCTTTCCCGCCCATGCTGGAATCATGCCACCTTTAGCCAGGCGCGGCCGGAAAGAGCGGCCGGGCCCTACCGGTGACGGCCCTGCCGGTTTTTCCATAAAAAATATTGACATGCTTCCCAAAGACTTATACACTTATAAAGTTAAAATTTGGGCAGTTCTGGCCAGCGGCTGGCGTAGCTCAATGGTAGAGCGGCTGATTTGTAATCAGCAGGTTGCGGGTTCGAGTCCCATCGCCAGCTCCAAGGCGATGGATTATAGTCCGGAGAGGTACCCGAGTGGCCAAAGGGGACGGGCTGTAAACCCGTTGGCGCAGCCTACGGAGGTTCGAATCCTCCCCTCTCCACCAGTTCCCCAGGTGTTAACGCGGGAATAGCTCAATGGCCAGAGCATCAGCCTTCCAAGCTGAGGGTTGCGGGTTCGAGTCCCGTTTCCCGCTCCAGACGGGCCCACGTAGCTCAGTAGGTAGAGCACTTCCTTGGTAAGGAAGAGGTTCACCGGTTCGATCCCGGTCGTGGGCTCCATTTGCCGCGGGGTTCCCCTTTGAGGGGTGTCGTTAAAGGTTAACCACATGTGGGAGACGCAAGATGGCCAAGAAGAAATTTGAGCGCAAGAAGCCGCACGTGAACGTGGGTACGATCGGGCACATCGACCACGGCAAGACCACTTTGACCGCGGCCATAACCAAGCATTTGGCGAAGAAGGGTTGG
>VGSO01000211.1 GCA_016874945.1 Deltaproteobacteria bacterium | reverse complement strand
AATGTGCCATAAGCCCCATAACTCCTTTCAATGTTTAGGTTTTAGGTAAACCCATTATAGCATTGATCGGCTGTCTTGGGGCTGTTTTACTTGCTATCTCAAGTAATTTCTACCGGACAGCAGTGATTTTGATCTGGACTTCCCTACTCTCCGCGATGCTATAGCTCGATGGTTCTTCATGACTGCACTCACCGCGCGTTACTCAAGTTCACCTGAATCTACCATGGAGCAAGACCTCGGTAGATTGCGGGGAATCAGAGATTCTAAAGGTTTTTTGGAGAATATAGATCAGTTGGTTGCCGACATCTTAACCGAAGATTTTTGGAATATTTCTCTTCCCAATGCACTCGCCACCTCAGCGGCATCCAGCCCATCACTTAACGCATATTATGCTGCTCTAAACTTACTCGATGCAAGGGTGCTATTTTCCAAGATAAAGGTCGTAGACCTGATAGATCCAGCTCTTAAGGCCAACCGGGCTGCGCTTGAACGACACCATCTCTTTCCCAAAGATTACCTAAAAAATGAACTCGACATTACCGAGATTAGGGATCAGAACCAAATCGCTAATTTGGCTTTGGCGGAATGGTTCGATAACCTGGACATTTCAAATCGTCCGCCCATGGATTACTTTCCTGATTTCATCGAGAAAGCTAAGAACAATCGTGGGTTAAATGAAGCCGACCTCCAGAATATGTATTATTGGCATGCGCTCCCCGAGGGGTGGACATCTATGCCTTATGAGGATTTCTTGGTTATGCGCCGTCTATCCATGGCGAAGGTGATCCGTGCTGGTTTTGAGACTCTTCGAGGGAAAACAGGGTAAAATTAAAAAAAATGGGGTTCTGTAGAACAGCACGGGGTGGCTGTTCTACATGTTATGGTCACCGCGCGTCCAGGCCCAAGGCCCGCCGTTTGCCTTCCACATGATTGATGATGAGCCTGGCTGCCTGGAAGGGGTCCGGCTCCACCGCGAATTTCGCGCCCAGGTGGGCCTCCAGACCGTTGAGCAGGAGGTCGGTGACGGTCTTGCTGCCCAACACCGGCGGCGCCACCCCCAGGACGGTGAACACCCCGCTGGCCACCGCGTAGCAGGCGATGGCCGCGGCCTTTTCCGAGTACCACTCCGGGGCCGCGGCCGCCACCGGCAGCATATCCAGGTCCACTCCCAGGGCGTTGGCCAGGATGGCCGCCAGATTGACGATGCGGGTGTTGTCCACGCAGGAGCCCATGTGCAGGACCGGCGGAATCTTAAGGGCCTGGCACACCGCCTTCAGGCCCGGACCCGCCTGGTCCGCGGCTTCCGGGACCTTCAGCCCGGCCTTGGCGTGGGCCACCGCGGCGCAGCCCGTGTCCAGGACCAGAATATCCGCGGCGATGAGTTTTTGGGTGAGGTTGGTGTGGCCGTAGTCCTGGACCACCCGGGGGTTGTTGCACCCCACCACCCCCGCGGCGCCCCGGAGGTGCCCGGCTTTAATGGCGTCTAAAAGCGGCTCCCAGGTCCCTCCCAGGGCCTCCTGAATAACCTCCACGGAAAACCCGGTGACCTGGGCCACGGGCGCGACGGGGATAAAAACCCTTTCTGGCCGCCGCCGGACAAAATTCTCCACCGCCTGGGCCACGATCTGCCGGCCCAGGGCTTCCCCGGTTTCCGGGGCGAAGGACAGGGCCGTGGCCTTGGGGAACTTAGCCTTGGCCGAGGTGGTGAAAAACAAGGTGTGATAGCAGGAGGCCAGATCTCCCAACGATGGCATAATGCACTGGTAGTCCACCACCATGGCCTCCACCGCGCCGGTTAAGATGGCCAACTCCTGGAGCAGGTGGTTCCCCGCCATGGGAATGCCCTGGCGCATGAGCACTTCGTTTCCGGTGCAGCACAGGCCCGCCAGATTGATGCCGCTGGCCCCCAGTTCCTTAGCCCGGTTCACCAGCCCCGGGTCCTGGGCCGCCCGCACCACCATCTCCGAGACCAGGGGATTGTGGCCGTGGAGAATGATGTTCACCTCATCGGTCTTCAAAACCCCCAGGTTCACCTGGGAAGCCGCCGGCTTGGGGGTGCCGAAAAGGATGTCGGAGACTTCCGTGGCGATCATGGAGCCGCCCCAGCCGTCGCTCAGCCCCGCCCGCAGGGCCTGGAGCAATATGTTCACCGGGTCATTGTCCACCCCCATGTGGGTGCGGTGGAGCATCTCGGAGATTTCCCAGTCAATGCCCCGGGGTTCGATGCCCAGCTTGCGCCACTTCTCCAGGCGGGCCCTGGGGAGCCGCCGGGTGAAGCCCAGGTAGCCCTTCTTGATGCCGAACTCCTCCATCAGGGCCAGGGCCAGTTCTTTGGCCTTGGCCAGGGGCGGGAGGTCCGCAGCCACTCCGAATTCTCCGGCGATGCGGTCCAGCTTGGCCAGGTCCGTGAGCTGATAGCCCGGGGCCTTGCCTTCGGCCACGGCCAAAAGCGTCTCCACCAGGTCCCGGCCGTGGTCCGAATGGCTGGCGGCCCCCGCGGCCACCATGCGGGCCAGGTTGCGGGCCACCACGATGTCCGCGTCGGCGCCGCACACTCCCCGCTGGGGGCCTTCCTGGAAGGGGTCGATGCGGCAGGGGCCCATGACGCAGATGCGGCACGACAGCCCCAGTTCGCAGAAGCCGCACTGGGGCTGCTGGGCTTGGAAGCGGTCCCACACCGTCTCCAGACCCTCTTTGGCGGCCTTGTCCTTCATGGCCAGAGTGTCGGGTTGGATAGAATAGGGATTATCGGGGCTTTCTTTGGGAGACATGGGATAGGCTCCTTTGGTAAACCATGTTGCAGGTAGATGGTCCTTTATACCATAGAATCGCGGATTTGAGACTCCTTAAAATATTCACCACCAAGACACCAAGACACAAAGAATTGGCAATATTTTTTGGTGAATCTTTGTGTCTTGGTGGTGAATATTTGTAAGTGGCTTTATTCCAGGGACCGCCCCTTGGTATTCCGCTTCAGCCAATCCATCAGCTTGGCCCGCAGGGCGGCATCGTACTTGAGGGGCAGGAGGTCGGCTTGCAGGCGGAAATTTTTATCCGGCGTCATGAGCTGCCAGTCCGGGTGCAAGAAATAGACGCCCCCAGGGGCCAGGTTTAGAGAGAGGGTATCCCGGGCGGCCTGATGGCCCCAAGGTCCGTAAAGATCCATTTTGCCGGTCACCCCCCTCTGGCCGGCCCGGACTTCGCAGACGTTGGTGACCATGGTGTCCAGGCACAGGCCCTGGTAAACCAGACGGCCGTCCAGTTGCTCCACGGAAAGATGGTAGGCATCGGACGCGTGGGCCGGTTTCTCCTCGGCCCAGGGCAAACCTTTGACGACCTTGGCGCCCGCCTCGGGCATAACCTGGCTTACCAGGGCCGGGGCGGTAATCAACAGCGCCATGTTGGCGGGGGGCAAACCCTTTCCCTCGGTGTCCCGGAAGAGATAAAGCCTCTTGGTGCAAAGAGAATCGAGGGGCGTGCAGCCCAGGGGAATAATGGGCGCGGCCAGGAGAACCAAAAGAAAAGGAACCAGCGGGGTCCTGAGGTGCGAGAAAAATTTCACCGGATTTTCCTCCGAAGCTGTGGTTTTGGGTGATTTTGCCTTTTTAGGGAGCGCCGCGACTACGGTAGATTCCTGATAGGTTGTCGGTGTCCCATAGGATTGTGCGCCCTGCGCTCCGGCATTTTTTCCTGCTCACTGCTCACCAAGCTAAACCTGATTCTGCCTGGCGTACAGGAGATCATAACGGGCCGCCAGCTCCGCCTTGGCGGCGTCAATTTCCTCGGGGGGCAGGTTTTTCACCCGGATATACACGTCCCGGTAGCCTTCCCGGGAAGTGGCGTAGGAGGAGAGGAGGCTGACAAAGCGCGCCCCCCGCTGCCGCAGCAGGTCCACCACCTCTTTGATGAGTCCGGGCTTGTCTTCCAGGCGCAGACCGAACTGGACTCCCCCCTGGCGGACGCCGGTTATGTGTATGAAGGCCCGGAACACATCCGATTGGGTGATAATTCCCACCAGTTCGCCGCCCGCGTCCACCACCGGCAGGCCGGAAACGGTGTTCTCCAGCATTACCTGGGCGGCGTGCTCCACCGTGTCTTCCATGGGTACGGTGATGGGGTGGCGGGTCATGATCTCTTTGACCTGAAGCTCCCCCAGCAGGTAGTAAAGCTCGTGCACGTCCAGGGTGGTGGCCTTGGAGGGCGAGGCCTCTTTCAGGTCCCGGTCGGTGATGATGCCCACCAGCCTTCCCTGGTGCATCACCGGCAAGCGCCGGAACCGGTGCTGTTTCATCATGTGAATGGCCTTGATCATGGAGGTCTCGTCTTCAACGGTGATGGGCTCCCGGGTCATCCAATCTTTAATCAACATGGCGTCTCCTTCGTCAGCCGCGATTATTACCGTTTTCGGTTTTCGGTCTTCGGTTTTCGGTTAAAAGAACCAAGATTAATTTGCATTATAGGCGCAGGGGAAAAATTTTTCATGGGTTATTAATAAGATCGGGATGAACATTGATTACTGATTGCTGACCACTGCCCTTCTGCAGTTGCTACCAAATGGTGTCCACCTGGCCAAAGCTTAGAATTCTCTGGTCCGCGGTTATCAGCGGCATGCCCAGCACCCGGGCGGTGGCCACGATGAGCTGATCCGCCGGGTCGGGGTGCAGGCCCGGGAGGAGGGTGCTTTCCACGGCGATTTCGGGGGTCAGGTCAGCGATGCGGATATTATTTTCCGTTAAGGAGCGGCGCATCCAGGTCAGGGGGGAAATGGTGAAACCGAGACGTCGCCTTTCCACCAGCTTCGCCAGTTCCCAGCAGGAGATGGCCGAAATCCAACGGCTGCGCCCGGTGATGGCCATTTGCGCCTTAGGGGACAGGGATTGCAGCTCCCCGATGCTTAGCCAAATCCAGACATGGGTATCCAATAGGATTGGCTTCATTGAAGCGCTTCCCAATCCTCCGCGGCCACCGGCGAGATGATATCGTCCATAAAGGCCACGGTGTCTTTCAGCGGCACCGGCTCCGTTTCCGCTTCATAGGGGATCAACTCGGCTATAGGTTTGCCTCGTTTGGTAATAATGACCCGCCCTTTGGTTTTGGCTACCTCTTCCAGCACTGCCAAGCAGGTCGCTTTGAATTTCGACACCGATAAAGAATCCATGGCGGTTCTCCCACATAATGATTATAGTCAATTAACTATGGTCATTATATATTTTCTGGCCTCCAGGTCAACCCCGCCCCATAAAAAAGCCCGGTCCGCAAGGGACCGGGCTGTGATTTTTCTAAAAAAGTCCAGAGGTGGTGCGCCGGGCGCACCCTACGATATTTCAGGGCATTCGGAGATTAATCCACCTTGGGCCGCGGCAGCAGGCCCGCGG
>VGSO01000210.1 GCA_016874945.1 Deltaproteobacteria bacterium | reverse complement strand
GGGAAGCCCTTATAGTTGTGTCAGGGTTTCAGTCAGTTTTCACGTCCCTGCCATCTGGCCCAGGAGTTCAGGTCCAGATGCGCCGGCGTGCCGCTTCCTAGAAAGCCCGAGCTTATGCGCCGCACAAATGAAAAAGGGTGGACTTACTTGAAGCTCCGGGGTGGAAGAAGCCACCGCCGTGGTCTCGGGCGGAAAAGGGGAACGGCGGGCAAACAGGAAGCCGTGGCAGTCCCTCCCCCCTTTCCCCTTTAACAAAATGAAGGCCAGAACGGGTCTAAGGTGCAGCATATTTTATCCCGGGCCGCCTTATTGGTTAAAACGGCCAGGAGTGAGGTGAGAATGAAAAAGCTAAGCCTGATTTTGATCTTCTTCATCATCTGTGGCCTTCTGCCCGGGGAAATCCGGGCCCAAAAAGGTCGCTACGACACCGCTACCGTCCAGACCATTTCCGGCCAGGTGACTGCGGTGGAAACCCTTCCCGGCAAACGAGGCGTCAACCGGCTGCGCCTCCAGGTTTCCTCCCCGGAAGGCGTTATTCCCGTGCTCCTGGGGCCGGCCAATTTCATTCAACAACAGAATTTTGCCGTGGCGGTGGGAGACAAGGTGACGGTTACCGGGTCCCGGGTTGCCAGGGGCAAGAGATTCGGGATGATCCTGGCCAGCGAGGTCCAAAAAGACAGCCAGGTTTTGAAATTGCGGGACCCCGCGGGAGTTCCCCTGTGGGGAGGAAAACCGCGCATTCCCAAATGAGCCGGGGCCGAGGCTGGATAAACCGTTTGCCTTCTATCTGGCGCGAAAGTCAAGCCCCTCCCCCCGTGACCGCCTGAAGGAACAGATTGAGACTGTTGCAAAAGTTCGCCAAGTGCAAATAGGAGATTATTATTTGTCATTCTGAGCCGCCGCAGGTGGCGAAGAATCTAGACCCTTCGCTTCGCTCAGGGTGACAATCAGGGATTATTCGTGTAATTGCAACAGCCTCAAAATATAAGTCAGCAATAGTTGGAAAGGCTCTCTCAACTGATATGTAAGCCGTTAATAAAAATAAAACCCCAAAGAGGAGGCTTTTCATGAAAAAGCTCATTGCCATCTTCAGCCTGGGAGTCCTGGCCGTCCTGTTCCTGGCTCATCTGGGGTATGCCCAGGACGGGGCCCCTGGCGCTCCGGTCGGCCGGATGTTCGACCCCAAGACCATAACAACAGTGTCCGGCGAAGTGGTCAGCGTGGACAAGATTCCCGCGCCCCGGCCGGGGATGCAGGGCCGGGTGACCTTCAATCTGAAGACAGACAAGGAGACCCTCCTGGTGTACTTAGGCCCGGATTTTTACCTGGAGCAGCAAGGCGCCAGGTTCGCTCCCGGTGACAAGGTGCAGCTCAAGGGGTCACTGGTGACCGTGGACGGAAAACCTACCCTCATTCCCATCGAGGTGAAAAAAGGCGACCAGACCTTTAAGCTCCGGGATGAAAGGGGCGTCCCCCTGTGGTCCGGAGCGGTCCAGGGCCGGCAAAAGGGCAAGGGGAAGCAGCAGTAACCGGCGTTACCCCTTTCCGACGGTTTAGGGGGGTGAATAATAGCGGGAAGAATCGGAGGGCCGGTCCGGTCAATGCCTCCCGACGACATTTCTTCTGGCCACCGGCTACTGATCAAAGGCCGCGGTCTGCAAGGAGAACCTTCATGGACAAACCCCGGCTGAACTTTCTCATCGACGCCTTGATGTTCCTTTGCCTCATGGCCATGGCGGGATTGGGCTTTCTCATGAAATACACCCTGCCCCCGGGGCGGGTGGCCCGGGCCAAATACGGCGCCCCGGTGGAGATCACCTGGCTGGGCTGGGACCGCCACGATTGGGGGGATATCCACCTCTACCTGGCTTTCACCCTCCTGGGGCTCCTCACCCTCCACATTATCCTCCACTGGAAGCAGATCCTGGGGCTCTTTGAGCGGTTCATTCCCCAACCTGGAAAGCGCACCCGCATCGCCTTGGCGTTCCTCATCCTGGCGGTGCTGCTCCTCTATTTCCCCTTCCTGATAACCCCGAAGGTCCAAGAGCGGGGCCGGGGACGGGGTGGTGGGCGGCATGGAGCGCTGGAGTCGCCGGGAAAAATAACCGCGGCCGGCTTTGAAAAGTTCAAAGTTCAAGGTTCAAGGTTCAAAGTTCGGGCTGCCGCCTCTTAAATTCTTGCTCGTTCCCCAACTCCTGCCTTAACCTTGTAGGCGCAGGCTTCAGCTTGCGCTGGTAGGGGCGTGCCGGTGGCACGCCCTCCTTCGGGCGCCCCACCGGGCCGCCCCTACATGGTGGGGCGGGCCTCCGCGCCCGCCAAATCCTTGCCGTCCGGAAAAGCAGCCATGCCAGGCATCCAACTGCGCCCCCCTAGGAACAGCCGGGGGCGGCGGTTCTATATGTCTTAGAGACCTACTTTTGCTTTTAATCGAAAGCGTAAAACTGTATTATCGGGTATGCCTCCCAAGAAACCTAGAAAAACCGGCACCCGGACCAGCTCCTTCGGCTCTCCCGGCCGGGCCGGCCATGATGCCTCGGCCTTTTACGCCGGAAAAATATATGAAGGGTTGAATCACGAAGAAAAAGCCGAATATGGGGAAAACCCCCTGCCCCCCGATACCATAGACCGCATCTTTTGCAAATCCGCTGAAAACATGGCCGAACTCCCGGACCACAGCGTCCACCTCATGGTCACCTCGCCCCCTTACAACGTGGGCAAGGAGTATGATGAAGACTTAACCCTTAACGATTACCTGGAATTCTTAACGCGGGTCTGGCGGGAGGTGCACCGGGTCCTGGTCCCCGGCGGCCGGGCCTGCGTCAACGTCGCCAACCTGGGGCGCAAGCCCTATATTCCCCTCCATGCCTATATTATCCGGGATATGCTGGAGCTGGGCTTTTTGATGCGGGGGGAGATCATCTGGAACAAGGCCGCCAGCGCCGCGGGCTCCACCGCCTGGGGCAGTTGGCTCTCTCCGGCCAACCCCACCCTGCGGGACGTGCACGAATACATCCTGATTTTTTCCAAGGGCGCCTTTTCCCGAAAAAACCCCCAGCGCCGGGAAAGCACCATCTCCAAAGAGGAATTCCTGGAATTGACCAAAAGCGTGTGGACTTTCCCCGCGGAGTCGGCTCGCCAGGTGGGCCATCCCGCCCCTTTTCCCCTAGAGTTGCCTTTCCGACTCATACAGCTATACACCTTTCAAGGAGAAGTGGTCCTGGACCCGTTCATGGGGAGCGGCCAGACGGCCATCGCGGCCCTGAAAGCCCGGCGCCGTTATGTGGGCTTTGAAATTGATCCGGAATATGTCACGCTATCACAAAGGAGAATAACGGCCTTTATCCGGGATGCCGGGTCTCCTACCCTATTTGACCCGCCGGCCTTCCCGAAAGCTCAGGAGACTTGAACTTGCAGCCGAAACCGACTTTCCGGGGAGCCATGAAAATCCTGCTCCATATCTGCTGCGGTCCCTGCGCGGTGTATCCGGTGGAATCCGTGCGGACCAAAGGCCACCGGGTCCAGGGTTTTTTTTACAACCCCAACATCATGCCTTACCGGGAATTTGACAAGCGGGCGGCCACCCTGAAAGAATACGCCGCCCGGATCCGCCTCCCTATGATCTGGGACCGCACCTATGACCTGGAAGGCTTCCTTCGAAGCATAATCTTCCGGGAGGCGGAGCGTTGCCGGTTCTGCTATTACACCCGCCTGCACATGGCCGCCCGGGTGGCCAAACAAGGCCGGTTCGAGGCCTTCACCTCCACTTTGCTTTACAGTAAATTCCAGAACCACGACCTTATCCGGGAATTGGCCCAGACGGTGGTGCGGGAGGTGGGCGTGCCCTTTTACTACGAGGATTTCCGGTTGGGGTGGGCCGAGGGGGCCAACAAGGCCAAAAAGCTGGGGCTCTACAAGCAGCAGTACTGCGGCTGCGTTTTCAGCGAACGGGACCGCTTCTTAACCCAGCCGGAGGCGAAGAAATGACAGTAGACAGTGATCAGTAATCAGTTTTTAGTTGAGCCTCTTGCAAAATTATGTAGCCGCAGGCTTCAGCCTGCGCCGGCACAGGCTGGAAAGCCTGTGCTACCGGATATTTCTGTAAGCAACAAGGGAAAATCGCAGCCTCAAAATGAATTTTGCAAGAGCCTCATTCGATTAGATATATAGGTGATTGCGCTGGTCAAGAGAAAAACTGGAGGGTTATGGTTTTGGATAAAAGGCAGGGGCAGCGCTCTGATAACTGTTCACTGAATGTTTTTTCTAACCACCGGTCACTGATCACTGATTACTGATTACTGATTGCTGAGATGGCACTGCGACTCACTTTGAGCAACCGCCTGGAAAATCAGAAGCTGCTGGAAGATTTTATCCAGAAATGGGCCCAGCAGCGAGGCCTCTCCGCCAACCGCCGCACTGCGCTGCCGCGGGTAGCAGGGACTATTTTCCGGCATCTGGTGACCCAGGCCTACCGTCCCCCCCAGCCCGGCTCCATCTCCATTTCCTTGGAGGAAAAAGGACCCCGGCTGTGCCTGGTCTTTGAAGACGATGCCCCGGCTCATTCCCCGGAAGTGCTCAACGGCCTGACCACCCCGGAGGCCCATAAACAAAACGTCCCTTCCAACTCCAAGAAGTCCCAGCCGATAGCCGAAAGCCTGATCTACTACCGCACCGGCGACCGCAAAAACCGGCTGGTGGTCTTTCTTACGCTCTAGGATGGGTCTTAGGGCCGGAAATGGCGCGACAGACGGGCTGTTAGCTGTTAGCCGTTAGCTGCAATACTGTTCACTTAAACACCCCTGTAGGTGATAGGTCTCCTCGCCCGTGTTTGAAAACGCTAATTTATCGGGCGGGGAAACCCCGCCCCTTCGACAAATAGCGTCGCCGATGCTTAAGTGAACAGCATTGCTGTTAGCTGTTATTACTCAGGCCATAAAATTGTTCTCACAATCATCAACCGAAGGCCCCCAAAATTAATTTTGGAGTCCGCAGGAATGGGAACCATTAATTGACCTCAGTAATAGCAATAATTGGGAGGCTCTTGCAAAAGTTTAGCAAAACCGGTCCCGGCTTCTATTCCCCCTCCCCACGTGGGGAGGGGGCTAGGGGGAGGGGGGCGAAGCCGTTTATAACTATGGGATAATACAAATTATTTTTACCACCCCCACCCTAACCCTCCCCCCTCAAGGGGGAGGGAACCGACCCAATATCGTTGATTCCGCTTTTGACCATGACTATTGCAAGAGGCTCTTGGGGAAAATTTTTATCCTAACCTCCAACGGCCAACGGCCAACTGCTCACTGCCAACTGCCCACTGCTCACTGCTCACTGCTCACTGCTCACTTCCAACTGCTAACGGCCAACTGCTAACCGCTCACTTGGCAAACTGCTTGGCCTTGCG
>VGSO01000209.1 GCA_016874945.1 Deltaproteobacteria bacterium | reverse complement strand
GCAGGATGTAGTTTTCAGTTTTCTGTTTTCTGTTTTCTGTTGGGTCAATGTGCCTCATGGTCTAAAACTAGAAACTGACCACTGATCACTGATCACTGATTACTGACATGGAATTTTCCGAAAAAGGCATCGTCTTTTTTCCCGACCCCTATCTTATCGGCTCTCCGGCGGACTATGGCCTGGAATATGAGGAAGTCTGGTTTGAGGCCGCGGACGGGGTGAAGCTTCACGGCTGGTGGGTGCCCCAGCCCGGGGCGCCGGTGTTTTTATGGTTCCATGGCAATGCCGGCAACATCAGCCACCGCCTGGACAACCTGCGGCTGCTGTGGCGCCTGGTGGGAGTGCAGGTGTTCATTTTCGATTACCGGGAATATGGCCGCTCCCAGGGCCGCATTACCCGGGAAGGCACTTACCTGGACGCGGCCGCGGCTTACCAGTATGTGGCCGAAAACCGCGCCATCCTCAGCCAGGACATCGTCCTCTTCGGCCGCTCCCTGGGCACCGCCCTGGCCACGGACCTGGCGGTGAAAGCCCCCTGCCGTTGCCTCATCCTGGAGTCCCCCTTCACCAACTCGGAAGACATGGCCCGCCTGTACGCCCCTTTTTATTTCGATTGGCGCCCCTCGGTTCCCTATGACAACCTGGGGAAGATCAGCCAGGTAAATGCGCCGGTTATGGTGATCCATGGTGAACGCGACGAAGTCATTCCGGTGGATATGGGCCGCCGGGTGTACGCCGCGGCCCCGGAGCCCAAGGAGCTTTACGTCATCCCCCGGGCCCTCCATAACGATACGTATTTGGTGGGGGGGAAGGCTTATTTTGACCGGCTGGGGGATTTTATTCACCGCCTATGACGCCGGTGAATCCCGACTAAGAATTTTCTCCTGACCGCGAACAGTATTTACTAATTTTATGACGAGCAATTTACCGCGCCGCGCCCTGCTCCTGTCTTACTTCACCGTGGGCTACAACGTCCTGGAGGGCCTCATCTCCATCATTGCCGGGGCCTGGGCCGGCAGCATCGCCCTGGTGGGCTTCGGCCTGGACAGCTTCGTGGAGTCCCTGTCCGGCGGCGTCATGATCTGGCGCTTCACCCGCACCGACGGCCTGACTCCCGAGGACGAGGCCAGACGGGAGCAGCGGGCCGTCAAAATCGTGGGCTGCACCTTCTTTGTCCTGGGAGCCTATGTTCTATACGAATCCTTGAAAAAGCTTTATTTCCGGGAGATGGCCGACCCTACCCTTCTGGGCCTCATCATCGCCGGGGTGTCGCTAATCGCCATGCCGGTCCTGTTCTATTTGAAATACCGCACCGGCCGCGCCCTGGGGAGCCAAAGCCTCATGGCCGACTCCCGGCAGACCCTGACCTGCGCCTTTCTGTCCCTGGCTTTGCTCATGGGCCTGGGGATGAACTACTGGTACGGCGTATGGCAGGCGGACCCGGTCATCGGCCTGGTCATCGTGGGTTTTCTCTTCCGGGAAGGCTACCAGGCCTTGAAGGCCGGGAAATTGTGCACCTGTGGCAGTTGTGGAGTGTAATCAAATTATGCCGGCCCGGGACGATTCTGAGGCGCAGTATTTTCAGGAAATTTCCCTCAAAAAATCAGGCTTCTCCTGATTGTTCGCCGCCGCTATCCGAATTATACATCAAGCAAATAACCCAGTGTGAAGCCGCTCCGGACGCCGGAATCCCGGGCCTCCTGGTGAAATGTATATCTTTTCAGCCCAAGGGGGAATAGGGAGACAGTACATGATCACAGCCTTCTTATTACTTTGGGAGAACGAACTCGGCACCGGCGCGGTGGAATACGGCTTAATTCTCGCCCTCATCGTCCTGGTGGTGTTAGGCGGCATCGGAGCCCTGGGAATCGCGGTGCTCAACACCCTGTTTACTCCGGCTACCAGAATCTTTCCATAATAAGTATTTCTCCAAACCGGAAAGCGGGGAATTATCTTAGAATCGCCGTCCGTATTTATTTTCTATTCCGCCTGAATTCTTGGCGCCCTTGGGATCTTGCCCGAGGGGAAATTTTAATCAAGCAACACCGCGCCCAGGTAACCCACGAAGCTGTCCCCCGGCATGACGTCGTAGCTGGTGTAGTAATCCACCAGCCGGGCTTTGCCCGCGCCCAGCTTTTTGGCTGCAGCCACCGCCGCCGCGGCGCCTCCGGCGCTGCAGGCGCTTTGGTCTTCGGCCCCGGCCCGGAGCATGCCGGCTGCGTCCAACTTTAAAGTTTCATCGATAAACCGTTTATCATTTACTTCCTTGACCCATTTCACTGCTTCTGCGCCGAAACCTTTGGGTGACCAGCCGTAGTTGGGGCCGTAGTGGGTGAGGTCGGTGGAGCCGAAGACCAGGAGCGATACTTTTAACTCCCGGGCCACCTCCGCCACCGCTTCCCCCAATTCCATGGCCTTGGCTGAGTGAGGCCCCCGCAGGGCCAGGACCTTGGCCTGGGGGAAGAAGTATTTCACCATGGGTAGCTGCACTTCGATGGTGTTGTCCCCGGGATATTCTTCCTTTAAGGTCAAACGCCGCTTGAGGGGGTCATAAAACTCCACTGCCAGTGGCAAATCGCCCAGGGGCGTTTCCCAGGCCTCGTCCATGACCAGCAAAGGGGGGGAGTTGCCCGGCAGGTGGCCGCCAAACACCGCCACCACCTGGGGCTGGCCCCCCCGGGAAACCAGGTGGAAAACCCGGGCCGCCAGCTTGCCGGAAAAAAACCACCCGGCATGAGGGACGATGCCGCCCCGGACCTTGGTCCCTTCCGGCAAGGGAGTGACTCCCGCCACAAATTTTTCCAACTCTTCCCGGCAGCTCCGCTCGTTGCCGGGGTACCAGCCGAAAGGCAACATCCGGGATCGCTTAGGCATCCGGTCCTCCTTTTATAAAGGGGAAAGACTTATAGCGATTGCCAAAAGGTTTTTCCGATTGTTTTTTGACGTAGGGGCACAGCGTGCTGTGCCCCTGTACCTTGGGCACGGCTCGCCGTGCCCCTACGGGGAAATTACTTTGGGCAACCCCTATAAAAACCACGCGGTCACCATTTTTGATTTTGCCCTTTTCCCCTTTCCTACTTTTAACGACGGGGCCGCCCTTTGTCAAGCGCGCCTTGGGCGAGGGATGGGGAAGCGGGATGCTTCATTCAGCATCTTCAAGCCGCCAGTCTTCCCTTTTCCCCGGTTCTGCTTTTCCACTTTTAACCTTCCCCTTTTCTTAGGCAGTTGTGCCCATATGAAAATAGGTAATTATGCCGATAGATTCCACTCATTGAATATCTTACCCTTTAATTATGAAAAACCTGGTATGGAAAAAATTCCGGAGCTTCTTTAAAGCTCAGGCTGGTTTTTTTGACCGGATTTCTCGGGCCATCACCGACTGGTTTGTCTGGGCCGAACCGAGGAGTCTGAGGTTATATGAACGAATTGACCATGTGGATATGGCATATTCGTACATTGTCTATATTTTGCTTATCTATAATAATAGCAATAGAATGGGATTGTTCCCTGACGGTCTCCGCCGCTTCAAACTTTCTCTTGCTCCGGTGGCGATCAAAGGTGATGTATGGACGCCCCTTACCGCATACTACTGGCGGAAGGCCATAAGAGGCTGCGCCAGGAAATAATAAGGATCCTCACCCGGATCCCGGGAACGAAATTATCCGGAGTGGTGGGCAGCGGCCCGGAGCTTTCCGAGTTCCTGAAAAGGTCCTGCCCCGACCTGCTGATCATGGATATCTGTCTGCCTGGGGTCCGGGCCTTGAATGCCGCTCGGGAAATCAGGGCCCGCCATCCCGAGGTAAAGATCCTGATTCTTGCTGCGGACCGCGACCCGGAGTACCTGATCCAGGCCACCGCCGCGGGGGCCGATGGGTGCCTTCCCAAGGAGGAGGCCGATTTAGAGCTTCCCCAAGCCATTGACGCTTTACGCCAGGGAGGAACGTACCGGTCCTCCCGGATGGCTTCAAGGGTGCGGGAAAAAGTTTTAGACCTTTCCCTGCCCAATATATCCCGCTTTTAATTATATGGCGCAGTCCGTGGAGGTATGCGGCAATCTATGTTCTTTAAGGCTCTGTCATTAGGTAGTTTTACCTAGTCCCAAATGGGCACTTTTGCCGATTGTCAAGCAAACCTTTTTATATTTTGATGTATCCATTCAACCGTCCGATTTAGATTATATCGGGTGCTCGCAATGGGGAAAGAGATGGACATGGACGGTTTCGATATATTTGGATTCATTCTGGCTGCGTGCATCTGGCTACTTTGTGAGTAAGAGGCGGACATGGACAGTTATGACATCTTGCTGATGGGTGAAGGGTCTCCTCTGTTTTTAACTCTGTCCTGGGCCCTGGGCTACAAAGGTTATCGAATCAAGTCCGCGGCCAAGCCGGAAGAGGCGTTGGAGGCCCTGGTAAAGAAGAATTTCGACCTGATCATTGCCAGGCTCAATCAGAAGGATATGGATATCCTGGGGGTCCTGAAGCGGGCCAAAATCCTTAACCCTGCCCTTAAAGTCATGGTGGTCAACGGCCTCCATCAGGCTTTTCCCCGGGAAGCCTACGAAATGGACCTGGATGATTACCTGGTTATGCCCCTTACTCCGGTGGAGCTTTTACGTCGGATCCGGCGTTGTCTGGGCCAGGATGCTTCGGAAAGGTTGATTGATCAAACCCCGGCTACCGAGATAAACGACCGGGTCCTGCACGCCCTGAAATGCGTCTTCTGGGATATCAGGGGCTCTATTACCGCCGCCCTGGAAAATCTGAGGCTATACGAGGATAAACTCGGCGAGGTCGAGGAAGCCGCGGCCCATAGGATGCAGGAAGCCACCACCCACCTGGCCAGGGTCGTGGATCTCAGTGAAGAATTTCTTACAGGCATCCTGGCTCCCCGGGCCGCAGAGCCGGAAATCCTGGATTTGGTCAACCTGGCCGAACCTCCCGACAATCAAGCCCTCCCCGGAGTCCGGCCCCAGACTCGCCGGACCAGCAAAAAAGCAGAGGCCCGGAAAGGGGAGCTTTTTGAGATGCCCGTGCAGAAGCAGGCCTGTAATCTATGCTCCACGGCAAGGAATATGGGTTCGAGGCCCAGGTGACCAGGCCGCTCATTTAAGTTTCATCCAGGGCCGGGCTGATGGCCCCATCCTTTCCAAAGGCGCGATTTTTATGCGCCTTTTCGTTTTCTGTTTTCTGTTTTTATTGAGCGAGTGGCGTCCGCTGAGACCTGCGGCTCCATATAAACTGAATAAACTGAATAATTTTTAAAGGGCTCTGGATACCAGATTGCAGTCAAAGGGTGGCACAGGCTTTCCAGCCTGTGCGGCCGCAGGCTTCAGGGGCTGTTGCCCAAATACAATTTTTTTGAACTGTCTCTCACCACTTTGCTGATGGCCGGGCTCAAATCTTG
>VGSO01000208.1 GCA_016874945.1 Deltaproteobacteria bacterium | reverse complement strand
CGACGCCGGGGCCCCGGGGAATAATTATAAACTCTATAAAAACGGCCAGCTCATCGCCGAGACTCGGGCCACCGGCAATGTAGTGACAGGGATCGGCAATTTCTACGCCGGTTATTACGGCCGCTGGGAAATGGATGAGTTGCGCCTGTGGAGCCGGACTCTCAGCCAGACCGAAATCCAGGCCAACATGAACCGGAGATTGAGCGGCAGCGAAAGCAGGCTGAACGCCTATTACCAGTTCGACGACTCCACCAAGGACCAGACCGGCCACGGCAACGACGGCATCCTGATCTATCAGGAGAGCTTTGTGTACTCGAACATCGGGGCCGGGGCCCTGCCGGGGTTGGAGATCCTGTTGCTGGAGTAATTTAACGGGTTGTTCCTGCCAATTATCGGCCTGGCGAATCAGCCGGAGAAGGTTTCGCGCTGTTTTGACAGGCCTCTTTATCGCCGTTTATCTCCTAGCATCATTAGAACTGATGCCGATTTGAGACCTCTGCGAAAAAACCTCAAAGCATCGCCAATCTAAAATCTCTAGTGGCACAGGCCTCTGGCCTGTGGCTAACTGTTTGAATATTGGAAGGAATATCACAGGCTGGAAGCCTGTGCCACTCGGGTAATTGCATTTTGGTCTCTGTTTTCGGCAAAAAACGTACTTTCGCAGAGGTCTCGATTTGCGTTCATACATGTAACAAAATGTAGCCGCAGGCTTCAGCCTGCGCCTGGGCCCAGCACGCTGTGCCCCTACGTCAAAAAACAGTCGGAAATAACTTTTGGCAATCGCTATATATTAGCGCTTGACTATCCTGATATTCCTGATAATAATGGAAATGCAGGGAACACTAACGTATGAAAACCAAGGGCCGCCCCGCCGCCATCCTGACGTTGCTTCTTGATGCCGCTTCCCGGCTGGTAGCGGTGGAGGTATGCGGAGGCGCGCAACGGCCCTGACCTTGAAAATTAAGCTATTATTCAGGCAGGGCCGCCAAAGCCCTGCCTTTTTTATTTTCGGTCTAATGTATGGCCGCAATTGACAAATACCTTGAACTATTTTAAGATTCCAGCTTGTAACTTGGAGAAATTCCTTCATGACGGGGTTTAACGAATGGAAAAAAATGATCTGGACCTCATCGCCCAGTGGGAAGACCGGGACCCGGAATTGAAGCGCTACCTGGAGGAACATCGGGAATTTGAACGCGTTTTAGACGAATTGAATAAAAGGCCGTATTTGACCGCGCAGGAGACCATGGAGCGCAAACGTCTCCAGAAGTTGAAGTTGGCGGGCCGCGATAAGATAGAGCAGATTCTGGCCAAATACCGGGGGAAGGAAAAAGTCCAATGACTAAAAAAATGACCGGCGCCCAAATCTTCATGGAATGTTTGAAACGGGAAGGAGTCAAACACATCTTCGGATATCCCGGCGGGGTCGTTCTGGATATTTACGATGAACTCACCCGGCAACCGGATATCCATCATATCCTGGTGCGACATGAGCAGGCCGCGGCCCACGCCGCGGACGGCTACGCCCGGGCCTCCGGCAAGGTGGGAGTGGCCCTGGTGACTTCGGGCCCCGGCGCCACCAACACGGTGACGGGCATCGCATCGGCTTACATGGACTCCATTCCCATAGTGGTCTTCACCGGACAGGTGCCCACCGCGCTCATCGGCAACGATGCCTTCCAAGAGGTGGACATCGTGGGCATCACCCGGCCCTGCACCAAGCACAACTACCTGGTGAAGGACATCAACCGGCTGGCCTACACCATCCACGAGGCCTTCCATATCGCCCGGTCCGGGCGGCCGGGACCGGTGTTGGTGGACCTGCCCAAGGACGTCATCCAGGCCAGTACGGTTCCCAAGTTTCCGGAGGAGATCAAGATCAAAAGTTACAACCCCACCTACCACGCCAATCCCCGGCAGGTGAAACGGGCCCTGGAAATGATCCTGAGCGCCAAGAAGCCGGTGCTGTACACCGGAGGAGGCATCATCCTGTCCAATGCCGCCGAGGAGCTGACGGAATTCGCCCGGGCCTTGCAAATTCCGGTGACCAGCACCCTCATGGGCCTGGGGGGGTTTCCGGGAGACGATCCCCGATGGATGGGGATGCTGGGTATGCACGGCACCTATTGCGCCAATATGGCGGTGGCCAACGCCGACGTGCTCATCGCGGTGGGGGCCCGCTTTGACGACCGGGTTACCGGCAAGTTGTCGGAATTCGCACCCCACGCCAAAATCGTCCATATCGATATCGACCCCAGTTCCATCAGTAAGAATGTGGTGGTGGATGTTCCCATTGTGGGCGATTGCCGGGACGCCCTCACCCAACTCAATGAGCTGTTGAAAGATAAACCGCACCGGGACATGACTACGGTCTGGGGCCAGTGGCTGGACACCGTTGAAGACTGGGAGAAGAAGCACCCTCTCACCTACACCTGGAGCGACACCACCATCAAGCCCCAATACGTGGTGGAGAAGTTGTGGGAGTTGACCAAAGGCGAGGCCTACATCACCACCGAAGTGGGCCAGAACCAGATGTGGGCTGCCCAGTTCTATAAGTTCAAATACCCCCGGCGGCTCATGACCTCCGGCGGCCTGGGGGCCATGGGTTATGGCTTTCCCGCGGCCATGGGGGTCCAGATGGCCAAACCGGATGCCATCGTCATCGACATCGCCGGAGACGGCAGCATCCAGATGAATATCCAGGAAATGATCACCGTGGTGGAAAACAACCTGCCGGTGAAGGTCGCCATTTTAAACAATTCCTTCCTGGGGATGGTGCGCCAGTGGCAGCAATTGTTTTACGAAAGGCGCTACAGCGCCACGCCCATGGTAGCACCGGATTTTGTCAAGCTGGCCGAGGCTTACGGCGCCGTGGGTCTGATGGCCACCCGGCCCGAGGAAGTGGAGCCGGTGATCAAGGAAGCCCTTAATACTCCCCGGCCGGTGATCATGGATTTCCGGGTGGAGCCGGAGGAATGCGTCATGCCCATGGTGCCCGCGGGCAAAGCCACTACCGAAATGTTACTGGCCTAGGAGGGAGAGATGGAGCCGCGTCATACCATTTCCGTATGGGTGGAAAATATTCCGGGAGTGTTGTCCCGGGTAACGGGGCTGTTCAGCGGCCGGGGGTTCAACATCGAAAGCCTGTGCGTGGCCGAAACCATGGACCCCGAGGTCTCCCGCATCACCCTGGTGACCTCCGGCGATGAGCAGATCATCGAGCAAATCATCAAGCAACTCCGCAAGCTCATCAATACTATCAGAGTAGTAGACCTGAGCGAACTGGACCACGTGGAGCGGGAAATGGCCCTGGTGACGATCAAGGCGGAAGACAAGTCCCGGGCCGAGGTCCTGCGCATCGCCGACATTTTCCGCTGCCGGGTGGTGGATGTCAGCCCCAGCACTTACACCCTGGAGATTACCGGCAACCATGAGAAACTGGAAGCGGTGCTGGGTCTCCTGAAGCTCCACGGCATCCTGGACGTGGTGCGCAGCGGCGCCCTGGCCATCCAGAGGTCCAAGAAGGAATGAGGCTGTCAGCTATCAGCAGTCAGCTTTTTCCTGCCTCGAGGAAAAAATGTGGGAGTCTTATGAATCGGCTTGGTCTGCTCGGCCTGGTCTCCTGGGTCATCCTTATTAGTTCGTTAGGGTTCGTGCCCGCGTCCCAGGCTCAACTGACGGACGAGATTGTTTTGGTTCCCCTCATTGATGTCAAATTTTCCGGTTGGGAGAAGAAAACGGGCTTCCCCAAAATCGAGAAGGGCCAGGAGGGGGACAAAGGCTGGATTGAGGCCCAAAATATTTATCAAAAGGGCGGCAGCACCTTGACCGCGGTTATTGCGGAAGGTGGAGATGTCAACAAAGACCTGGCTGCCATGAGGGCCCTGCCGGAATACGACAATAAAGTCGGTTTTCGCAAAAAGATCGTCATCGGCGGGGTACAGGGGGTCGAATCCTATGATCGGGGCCAGAAAAAGGGAACCCTGGTTCTTAACGTCAGCAACCGTTTCGGGATCAGGCTGGAAGCCGCGCCCATTGAAAATAACGAGGTGCTGAAAGATTTTGCCAATAAGATGCCTCTTACTAAAATCTGGCGCCTGGCCCAATAATGCAGTTTTCGGTTTTCGGTCTTCGGCTAAAAGATAATGGAATATAGATAACTTATATGGAACTTTGCAGAGTGGGCTTTACCCATTAAATAAATTATCGGCTGAAAGCTGAAAGCTGAAGGCTTCCAAGAAAGGACGTTCCATGGCGATCAAGATGTACTACGACAAGGATGCGGATTTGGGGTTGTTCAAAGGCAAGAAAGTGGCCATCATCGGCTTCGGCTCCCAGGGCCACGCCCAGGCCCTGAATCTCCGGGACAGCGGCATTGACGTCATCGTGGCCGAAGTGCCCAAAACCCCCAACTACGAGCTGGCGGTTAAGTACGGCTTTCAGCCGGTGGCCGCGGCCCAAGCGGCGGCCCAGGCCCAGGTGGTGCAGATTTTGACTCAGGACCACGTCCAGGCCTGGCTCTATGAGGAAGACCTGCGGCCCCATATGGGCAAGGGCAAGACCCTCCTGTTTTCCCACGGCTTCAATATCCACTTCGGCCAGATCATCCCCGATCCGGAGGTGGACGTGGTCATGGTGGCGCCCAAAGGCCCGGGCCACCTGGTGCGTAGCGAATACGAGAAGGGGGCCGGGGTTCCGGCCCTGGTGGCGGTGCATCAGAACCCCTCGAGAAAAGCCCTGGCCACGGCCCTGGCCTACGCCAAGGGCATCGGTGCCACCCGGGCCGGGGTCCTAGAGACCACCTTCCGGGAAGAGACGGAGACGGACCTGTTCGGCGAGCAATGCGTGCTGTGCGGCGGGGTGTCCGAATTGGTCAAGGCCGGGTACGACACCCTGGTGGAGGCGGGCTACGCCCCGGAGATCGCCTATTTTGAGTGCCTCCATGAGCTCAAGCTCATAGTGGACCTCTTCTACCAGGGCGGCATCAGCTACATGCGCTACTCCGTCTCCGACACCGCGGAATTCGGCGACTACACCCGGGGCAAGCGCATCATCACCGAAGAGACCCGGGAGGAAATGCGCCAGATCCTCCATGAGGTCCAGTCGGGTGAGTTCGCCCGGGAATGGATCCTGGAAAACCAGGCCAAACGGCCGGTCTTTAATGCCCTGCGCCGCCAGGAAGCCGCCCATCCCATGGAGGAGGTGGGCAAAAAACTCCGGGCCATGATGGGCTGGCTGAAGCGGAAATAGGAGAGGGTCAATTGGGGGAGGGAGCCGGAGGCGTTTCCGGCAGTCAGCGGCCAGCCGCCCGCAGTCAGAGGCGGTAAACGAACAAGGTTGAAGGTATAGTAATCCTGCGGGCGGCTGACTACTGGCTGCCGGGAGTCCCCGGCCCTTTTCTCTCCCCGAGTTTATGATGGATGCCAATAAAAAGCGTTGGACCATCGCG
>VGSO01000207.1 GCA_016874945.1 Deltaproteobacteria bacterium | reverse complement strand
GCCTGTTCCGGAAAAATCAACTTTTCCATCGTCACCCCCTTGGATGACGATTATAATATCTTAACCGAGAAAGTCAATCCTTAAGTTAGCGCTTATGGGGGTATGGGGGGAGGGCAGGGCCGTTGGCCCTGGCCCTCCCCCCACATCTTCTCTAAACCTCCCCCGCCACCCTCCCCCCGCACGATGACCCCTGGCCCGCGGTGCAGCCGTAGCAGTGGTCTTCCAGGCGGATGGCGCGGGTTTCCAAAGCAGGCAGGTCGAATTCCCTGATGGTCTGGGGCAGGCCTGCTGCCAGGGGCAGATCCAGGGCCTGGTTGAAATCGCAGTCGTGGAGACGGCCTTCCCAGGAGACGCTGATAAGGGTCCGGCACATAAGCCCCATCACGGTGGCCGGGTTGAAGGAGGCCGCCAGCTTGCCCATGTACATTTCCAAGTTGCTGGACCGCTGGAGGTGCTCTTTGAACCGGCCGATGGGCATGTTGAGCAGGGTGTAGAGGCGGTTAAAGCGGATGCCGTACCGCTTTTCCAGTTCCCGGCGGAAAATCTTCTCCAGGTCTTCCTGATGGGGGGGAAAATAAGCCCCGGCCGGGTTGTACATCAGATGGAGTTCCAGGTCCGAGTCCGGCTCCCCGTAGCCCAGGCGGTTGAGGCGGCGCAGGGCTTCCAGGCTCTTTTGAAAAGTCCCCGGCCCCCGCAGGCGGTCCACCAGGTCTTCCTGATAATAAGGGAGGGAGCAGATCAGCTCTACCCGCCGATCCCGGAAAAACCGGGGCAGGTCTTCAAACCCGGGATCCAGGAGCACGGTGAGGTTGGAGCGGCTGCGCAGGTGCACCCCCAACTCATAAAGCCGGTCCACCAAATAACGGAAATGGGGATTGATTTCCGGCGCGCCGCCGGTCAGGTCGATCACCGGCACGGCCCAGCGGGCGACGGCTTGGATAACCCCTTCCACGGTTTCCCGAGCCATTTGCTCCGGGCGGTCCGGACCTGCTTCCAGATGGCAGTGCTTACAAGCCTGGTTGCAGCGCCACCCCAGGTTCACCTGCAGGGTGTCCACTCGGGCGGCCTGCAGTTCGGGGTAACCCAGCCCTTCCAGCCTCTGGGCAAAGGGGATCATCATACCGGCTTAGAAAGTGATCTTGGCCGCCACGTTGTGAGCCTGGATGCCGTGGATGAGGGTGGCGCCCCCCCGGATGGCCGCGGCCACATGGATGGCCTCGGTCATCTCCTCCATATTGGAACCCGACTCCAGGCTGACCCGGGTGTAGGCGTCGATGCAGTAGGGGCACTGCACCGCATGGGCCACCGCCAGGGCGATGAGGGCCTTCTCCCTTACCGTCAACGCGCCGGCGGCCATCACCTCCTGGTAATAGTTCATGAAAATGTCATAAAGCTCCGGGCGGTATTTGGCGAGTTCCGGGAAGCGAGGCAAGTCTTTATCTTCATAATAATCGGACATCGACCCTCCCATAAGAGAAGGGTAAAAGGCGAAAGAATTACAATTAAAAGGGGGGTTAGCTTTCCCCTTTTCGCCTTTTACCCTTTTTCCCTTGTAATCCAAAAATTAAGGCGGGATGCAGCAAAGGCAACCCCGGTCCCCTTAAAAACGGGTGAACCCGGTGAACCGGTACAGGTCCCCCATGAGTTCTTCGTATTCGCCCTTGAGCTTCTGATAGAGCCGGGCGTTTTCCATGGCCAGGGCCGCCTGCTCCGCCAGCGAGGACAGGAAGGTGATTTCTTCGTCGGTGAAGTCCCGGTATTGGGCCGTATAAATACGCATGACCCCGATGACTTTGCCCTTCAAGTTAATGGGCACCGACAGCACGGACTTGATTCCCTCTTCTTGCGCCTCCTTGGAATAGGTGGCCCGGGGGTCGCTGACGATGTCATAAATGGACACGGTTTTGCCCATCATGGCTTCGGTGAGGGACTTGTCGGTGCCCACCGGTCCCTTGGTGATGTAACGGTCGCTCAGGCCGTAAGACGCCACCAGTTCCATCTGCTGGCGTTTCTCGTCCAGCAGGCGCACCGCCGCGGCCTTGACGTCCAGGGCGGTGCTGGCGGTCTTCACCAGCAGGGCCAGCACCTTTTTCACGTCCAGGGCCGAGTTGATGGCCTTGGTGACCTCCAGCATGCCCTTGAGGAGATTGAGCTCCCGGGTGCGGATTTCATACAGCTGGGCGTTCACGATGGCCTGACCGCCCAATTCCGCCACAGCCATGGCAAAGTCCACTTCTTCCATGGTGAACTCCCTGGGCTCGCCGGTGAGCAGCCGCATGGCCCCGATGACTTTGCCCTTGCTCATGATGGGGATGGCTACCAGGGAGGCGATGCCCTCTTCCTTGGCTTCCTGGGGATACTGTATGCGGGGGTCGTTTTGGGCGTCAAAGATGGCCACCGGACGCCCCCGCAAGGACTCGGCGATACTTTTGTCCATGTCCACCGGCCCTTTGTTGAGATACTTGTCGCTTATCCCCACCGACGCCGCCAGCTCCAGGGTGCTGGTTTTGGGATTAACCAGCCGGATGGTGGCCCCCTTGAGATTCATGGCCTGGGTGATCTGGCGCACGATCTGCTCCAGCACTTCATCCACCGACAGGCTGGACGCCAGGGCCTTGCTAATCTCCATGAAACTCTGCAAATACATCCTTTCTTTAAACGCCATGGCCGTTTCCTCCCTTGAAATATGACAGAGCGAAATATGAGTTTTATTTTTGGGGTTTTTAGTTACAAAAGTGCAACTCTGGACCGCCTGACTTTCTTACATTTCCTAACATTAGATAAGGACGCTTAGCAATAGTTTCTTTTGAGTATTCGGCTCTCACCCCCTCCTTTCCATCTGGGATGACTGGAAATTTATATATTTTCAATAGGATGGAGTTGCAACTTTCCCCGGGGCGGCCGCAAGCGGTCATGTTTCTGAGATTAAACACTTCCAACTGCCCCCTGGCCCCGGATAACTGGTCACGGGCCTCCGGCCATTACGAAAGCGGTGCGGGAATCGGTGATTTAAAGATAAGAACTTTTATGGGAGGAGCAACCTGAGAGTCCACCGGTCCGCACGCGCCTGCATTCAGGCGGAGCCTACTACCTCTGATACCGGTTTATTCACTCCCCCAAAGGTTGCCATGGCTTGGTCTTACCTGAAAAGGGTTAAAATATATGGGTTTAAAGTTACAAGGCAAAATTTATGTACCATAATCCGCTTAAACCCTCAAGATAATTTTTTTATTAGAAAATAATTACATTGCAAACAGGTGGTGCGACCCGCCGCGCCCAACCTAAGTCAACTCATTCTGGCAGGCATGGTTTGGCGGGCGCGGCGGCCCCCCCCATAAAATACAAATAGCCTGTCCTTTAGGAAAACGTGCATCTTCCGTTTCCACACAGCGCCCATGGGCAACCCGCCACATGGAGCGTAAAACGCACCCTACGATATTCTTTGCCTCCAGGCCCACTTTTGGTATAAAAGGCTCAATATGAAGTTCGAACCCCTTTACTTCGGCGACCGGCTTACGGTGATCAACCCCCAGGGAACCATCGGCGTGGTGACCCTGTGGTCCCGGGTGGACTATGTCATCGAACGCTTCCGCCAGGCCGGGGTGGACCTGAACCCGGCCACCAGCCCCATCGCGGTCTTCGGCAACCTCTACGGCAACGGCCTGCGGGAGATGCTAAGGAATTTGCTGTACAACCCGCAGATTCAGGTGCTCCTGGTGTGTGGGAATAACCGATCAGGGTCATACGAAGACCTGACAAATTTCTTTGATCAGGGGTTGGAGCCGATAGAAGAGTCTCTAATTAGCTACAAGAGACCAGAATTGGGCGAAGATGTCCCCCCTTGTCGCATCCGAGGGAGTAAACGAATTATTGACGCTATGGTTCAGCCAGAATTATTTGGAAAAAAGCCCAGGATAGAATGGCTGGGCGACCCAACAGAAACCATAATTTTGGGTAAAGCTGATGACACCATAATCCTAACTCAGATTAGAGTATTTTTTGCAAACTTTGAGAATCTCGAACGCTGTGAGTTAGAACAATCTGCTGCTAACATGAAAAGGCCGGATTCTGTCCCGCCTTTGCCGCAGGTAGAGACCCTCTATTTTCCCAGCAACCCCCGTGCCCACCAGGTGGTCCAGGAGAAGCCTTTGGACGCTTACCTGGATTTAGTTTTCCTTCTGACCCGCTTTGGCCGCCGGGTGACCTTGAAGAAGGGGGATAGGCTGGAGTTGCAAAACGTCAAAGTGGTGGTGGAAAAGCCGATATCCGAGTTATTGGCGCCTGGGTTTCATGCACAACTTCTGGCCTTAAATATTGATCCTGGTAAACTTGGCAAGTATTATATGGATTTTCTCGAAGGAGACCTGCGCCGCGACGAATCTTATAATTATGGACATCGCCTAAGGAAGCACTTCAAAATAGATGCGGTGAAAGAGTTGGCCTCCCGGCTGAAAGCTGACCCGGAGGACCGCAAGTCTTACTTTGCCCTGTGGGACAGCCGCCAGGACCTCACCGGGGAGGGGAGCCGCCCCTGCTTCGTGTCAGTCTTTTTCCGAAAATTCGAAGAAAAACTGACCTTGACCGCCACTTTCCGCACCCACAATGCCCTGGACGCCTGGCTGCTGAACTTATACGGGCTAATGGCCCTGCAAGCGGAAGTCGCCAAAGAAGCCGGCCTGCCTCCGGAAGCCAAAGGGGCTATCACCGTTATCAGCCACTCCATCAGCGTAGACCCCAAGGAATTGGACCGGGCCCTGATGGTGGCGGGGAAACGCAAATGGAAGATGCGCCTGGACCCCATGGGCTATTTCCGGGTGACGCTGGATGGCAAGGAAATCCTGGTGGAGCACCGCTTCGAGGACGTCACTCTCAAAGAATACCGGGGAAAAAAGGCCGCGAGGCTCCAGCATGAGATCGCCCGGGATGCGGCCCTTTCCGATATCAATCACGCCATCTATCTGGGGCGCCAGTTGGCCAAGGCGGAGATGGCCTTGAAGGAAAGGAAGGAGTTTGTGCAGGATTAAGGACTGATGGTTGATTGCCATATCAACATCTTTTATAGCGAAGAAGATGGGGCAGGGCGAAGCGCCGGGAAGCCAAGGCGAATTTATGTCCGGAGGAATTGGGTTGAAAATGAATTCTACCTTGAGGCTCTTGCAAAATTCATTTTGAGGCTGCGATTTTCCCATGTTGCTTAAAGAAATATCCGGTAGCACAGGCTTTCCAGCCTGTGCCGGCGCAGGCTTCAGGGGCTGTTGCCCAAATCGGCCTGGGGGCGCAGATTTGTTAATTTGCAAAATCATGTTGAGGTCCACAAAAAACCGTTAACAGCTGGCAATTACTGACTATTGTGGTATAATAGCCCATCCTCTTGAACCGGGAAGGGGTCTTGCGATGATGGGGCGACAGGCCAAAGGCCGACAACTTAAAATGTTTTATCAAGGCTTTAATCTGGAGCAGCGG
>VGSO01000206.1 GCA_016874945.1 Deltaproteobacteria bacterium | reverse complement strand
CGGCGCGGGGGGGTTAGGATAGTTCAGCCTTTGCTGGCCGACGCCGCCCTGGCCCCGCCCCTCAAACCTGCCTTATTCGACATCGCGGCCGTGGACGCCCCCTGCTCGGCCCTGGGCATCCTGCGCCGCCACCCGGAGATCAAAACCCGCCTCCAGGAGACGGACCTGGCCACCTTTCCCCCCCGCCAGCGGGCCCTGCTGGCCGCCGCGGCGCCGTTGCTCAAGCCCGGCGGCCGCCTGCTCTATATCACCTGCACCACCGAACCGGAGGAAAACCAGGAGGTGGTGGAAGAATTTCTGGCGGAGCGCCGGGAGTTTCGCCTGGCCACCGACCCCGCTGCCCTTCCCCCTGCGGCCCGCTCCCTTATCCAGCCTCCCGGCTATTTTCTGACTTCTCCCGAAACCCACAGCCTGGACGCCTTTTTCGCCGCGGTGCTGGAAAAAACCTGAAGGATTGGACGAATAAATTTAATCGCAGATGGACGCAGATAAACGCAAATAAGGACGGCACCAGTGCCTCCCTTGTTTCTTATGTGGGTTGGGAGGGGGGAGTTTGAGGGGAGAGGCCAGGGGCCGGAGGCCCCTGGCCTCTCCCCTCAATATTATCCCCTCACTCCTTTAACCCGGCGTACGCCAGGGGCAGCAGGGCCAGGCTGATAACTCCGGAAACGATGAGGGGCAGGTGGTAGCCGTAGGCCGCGCCCAGGGGGCCGAAGGTCAGGGACCCGGCCAAGACCCCCAGGGTGGTGGTGAGGGATATGAGGCTGGAGTGGCCGCCGATGCGGTCCGCGTGAAAGAGCCGGGCGATGGTGGTGTAGGTCTCCATGAGGATGAGCCCGTCGCCGAACCCATGGATGGCCCGCCAGATAAAAGACCAGGAAAGCGACGGGTAGGTCATGAGGATGTGCCCCAGGCCCGAAGCGGTGAGGGCCAGGGCCAGAAATCCCAGGGACTTGAGCCGCCCGGCCCAAAAACGCCCGTACAGGTAGGCGGTAAGGGACACCACGCCAAACTCCCCCGCCATGTAAAAGCCCACCCCCAAGGGATCCAACTGAAGGTTGTGTTTAAGAAACAGGCTCAGGCTGGTGGCTTCCGCGCCCCAGTGGAGGGTGAAGAGAAAAAGCCAGGTCACGAAAAAGAGCACCGGACGGGTAAAAAAGTCCCGGCCGTATTCCCCCAGGCCGGTCTTGACCCCCCGGGTCAAAGGCAGCCACGCCGTGGGCAGTAGCAGGGCGAACAGGCCCAGGCCGAAAAGGCGCATGGTTAAGGGGAAATCCACCAGATAATAAAGCATCCCCCCCACTAGCACCCCGCCCATCATGCCCCCCATGCGCCAGGCGTTGAAATGGCCGAAACGCCGGGCCGTTTCCGGCTCGCCTCCCTTAAACAGCATGATGTCCAGAGACTGGCGGATAAGCTGGAGGCTGAATCCGAACCCCCAAAAAGCCAGTTGAAAGGCCCAGAAGCGGGAGGCCGAGGCCATGAGCCAGAGGGTTAAGGCGGTCCCCGCCAGCCCCAGCCGGGTGAGGTGTCGGGCGGGTAGCCGGTCGCCCATGACCCCCACGGGGAAAGACACCAGGATGGCGTTGAGGCTGAGGATGGCATAGAGAAGGCCGATTTGGCCCCCGGTGAAGTTAAGGGTCCCCTTCAGATAAAGGGGCAAGAGAAAATAGACGCAGGAAATGACCGCGGAGTAGGCGGAGACGTAAAAGGATAACACTTAGGAAGTTTTCGGTTTTCGGTTTTCGGTTAAAAAAGCAATGATTCCCAATGAAATAAAAAGCAATTCGTAGTTATATAGGAGCCTTTTGCAAAATTACCCCGTCTTTAGGTAGCCGCAGGCTTCAGCCTGCACCCGCACAGGCTGGAAAGCCTGTGCTACCGGATATTCTGGAATCAGCTTGATGAAATTTCAGCTTCAAATAGAATTTTGCAAGAGGCTCATAGAAAAGAAATAATTGGCAGATAATTCCTTTCTGGTTTGAGCCGATTTTTATTCATATAGTGGCTTAATGGTTTTGATCTTTTGCCGAAAACCGAAAACCGAAGACCGAAGACCGAAAACCGTCTTTTAAACCGCGCTGCGGTTGAGCCGGACCTCCATGGCCCGGGCCGGGCACACCGGACAGCAAAGCTCGCAGGCGCTGCACTTGCCCGGGTCGAAGAGCACTTCCATCTCCGGCCGCTTGATATTCAGGGCGCCGCTGGGACAGACGGCGGTGCAGGTGCCGCACTGGTAGCAGCGCTCTTCATTGCGCCGCACTTGATGACCCACTTTCTTGACCTGAACCCCCGATTCCTTCAGGTATTTAAGCCCCCGGCGGAAGTTTTTGGGATGGCCTTTGAGCTCCATGACGATGGTGCCTTCCTGGCGGGGGTTGATGGTGGCCTTCAGAAGGTTGAATTCCAGGTCAAAGTCTTTCACCAGCCGGTAGATAATGGGCTGATCCACGATGGTCCGGGGAAAGCGCAGTACCAGCATTTCGGCGTGCATGGGATTTTCCTGTTGACTTTCGAAGTTTTGAGTTTCTAGTTTCAATGGGAATTTATTATAATATTGCATTTTCTTCACGGAGTTTCAAGTTTGTGGTTGGGTCAAAGGGATTTCTAATTTGCGGCATGCCGTAAAAGGGCCAGATTGAAGATACTCCTCGTACAACCAAGATCCACCGGATTCATCGGGCAGATTTCCAGAAGCGGCAAGGCCGGGTTTGCCCGGGTGACTTTGACGACCGTTGCCGCCCTCACGCCGCCCCATCACCAAGTGGTCATCCATGATGCGCGTCTGAACGAGCCGGACTATGAGGGGAATTGGGATCTGGTGGGCTTTACCGGGATGAGTTGTGAGATTCCCCACGCCTACCGGATGGCCGATGAGTTCCGCAAGCGGGGCAAGACCGTGGCTATCGGCGGTTATCATGCCACGGCTTTGCCCGAGGAGGCCAGCCAACACGCCGACATCGTGGTCGTGGGCGAGGCCGAGGGACTGTGGCCGCAAATCCTCCGGGAGGTGGAGAACGGCGGGGCCAGCCGCACCATTTACCAGAACGAGAAACTCATTGCCATGCGGGACATGGCCATCCCCCGCCGGGACCTGCTCCAGCGGGACATGTACTCGGTCTTTGCCACCCTCCAGGCCACCCGGGGTTGTCCTTTCGACTGCGATTATTGCACCGTAACTAAATTTTTTGGCCGCAGTTTCCGGGTTCGCCCGGTGCCGGAGGTCGTGGCGGAAATAACCAGCCAGCCCGACAAACGCTGGATGTTCGTGGATGACAACCTCATTGGCAATGCCAAATATGCCAAAGAGTTGTTTCGGGCCTTAATTCCCCTAAGAATCACCTGGGGCGCCCAGGCTTCCTTCACCCTGACCAAGGATGCGGAGCTCATGGACCTTTACGCCGCCGCCGGCGGACAGTACGTTTTTATCGGTTTCGAGAGCATATCCGCGCAGACGCTCAAGTCAGTGGGCAAGGGAATAAACCGGCCGGAAGAATACCTCCCGGGAATTCGCCAGTTGCAGCGGCGCGGGATCACTATCATGGGCAGCTTCATGTTCGGCCTGGATGGGGATGATGTGGGGGTGTTCAAACGCACCGTGGATTTTGTCAATGCCGCCAAAATGGACCTGGCCCTTTATAATATCTTCACACCCTTGCCCGGCACCCGGCTATACGACGACCTGGAGCGCCAGGGACGCATCCATGACCGGGATTGGGCCCATTATGACGCCTGTCACTCGGTCTTCCACCCTCAAGGGATGACCTCCGAAGAACTTCAGAACGGCTGGTATTGGGCGGTGCGCGAAACCTTTAAACTGCCCAACATTTTGAGGCGCATCCGGTACGGCCCCGGCTGGAAACATCGCCTGGCGGTGGCTTATGGCTACTATCGCAAATCCCGCCGGTATCCCCAACCCCTCCATCCGGAGAAATACCGCCACCCGCCTACGTAAATTTCCAGCGATAGCTCGGTTTCTGGTCCCCACCCGACTTAAATCAACCCTCCCAAGCGCCGCTGCCAGGCAGCCTGAAGTTCGGATAGAGACTCATTAATGAGAATCTTCCCGCTGCGGCTCACTTTAAAAACCCCGTCGGGCCGCACCTGGCCCAGGAAATACAAGGGCTGGCCCCGGAGCAGGTCTTCCAGGCGGCTGCGGTGTTGGGGCGCGATGCTTACCAAAAAGCGTCCGGCAGATTCGGAATAAAGGGCGGCATAAGCCGGAGAGCCAGGCGCCACCTGGCCCAGATCCACTTCCACCCCCAGGCCCCCGGCCAGGCTGCACAAGGCCAGGTGCACCCCCAGGCCGCCCCGGTAAAGGCCGTGGGCCGAGGCCAGCGCCTCTTCCTGCACGACCTGTTCCAGGGCCCGGTAATAGGGCAAAAAGTCCGGAGGCCGCGCCACCGGCACGCTTAGCCCCACATAGCCCAGCATCTCGTAAAATTCCGAGCCGCCCAGTTCCGCAAGGGTCTCCCCCACCAGGTAAATCAAGTCCCCCGGCGCTTTCCAGTCCAACGTCAAAACCCGGCGCAGGTCGGCAATGACGCTCACCGCGGTGAAGATCAAGGTGGGCAGGGCCGACACCCGGTGCACCTCACCGAAGGCCCCGGGGAGCAGGCCGTCCATGTACATGCTGTCTTTGCCGGAAAGGAGCGGGATGTCATAAGCCAGGCACATGTGGCGCAAAGCCCAGCAGGCCCGGGCCAGTTGGGCCGCCTTGTACTTGCCGTCGGGATTCTTCTCCGGGTGGTATTCCACGCTGGGCCAGCAGAAGTTGTCCATCCCCCCCATATGGTCCAGAGTGCCGCCCACCGCCAGGAGCCGCCGAACCGCCTCGTCCATGGTGACGGCCACCATGTGATAGGCGTCAATGAGGGAATAGGCCGGGTTAAGGGCCAGGCTTAAGCCCAGACCGCGGTGGGAGTCCAGTCGGGGCCGCACCACCGCGGCGTCGCCGGGGACAAACAACCCCCGGCCCGCCAGCGGCTTGAGCACGCTGGTCCCCTGCACTTCATGGTCGTACTGGCGGGGTATCCATTCCCGGGAGCAAATCTGGGGGCGGTCCAGCATGGCCCGCAGCACCGCGCCATGGTCCTCCGGGTCTCCCAGCACCGGCTCGCTCAAGCGGCGCTCCGGTGGCAGCCACTCGGCTTCAAACTCCCAGGCCGGAAAGTCCTCTTCCAGGAAAGAAACGTCTATATAAGCGCAGGTCCGCCCCTGGTGGCTGAGGTGGAGCGCCCCGGTATCGGTGTATTGGCCGATGACCGCGGCTTCCACTTCGTGCTTCCGGGCCAGGTTTTGCAAGGCCGCCTCGTCCTCGGGGCGCACCGCCACCACCATGCGTTCCTGGGACTCGGACACCCAGATTTCCCAAGGGTCCAGGCCGGGGTATTTCAGGGGCGCCTGTTCCAGGCGGATGTCCGCGCCCCCGGCCTGGCGGGCCGACTCTCCCACCGCGGAGGACA
>VGSO01000205.1 GCA_016874945.1 Deltaproteobacteria bacterium | reverse complement strand
GGCAATTTGATAGTTTAAAGGGTCTTCCCCCAGCATTTCCGCCCATTCTTCCAGGGCGTCCACGGGGTCCAGGGAGCCCAGCCAGGGGCGGGCCGAAAACTCCTCCTTAAACCCCCAATGGCGCAACAACTCCCGGGGGTTGTCCTCGTCCAGCACCAGGTAGGACTGGAAGCCGTCATGATAGCGGATAACAATAGCGCAAGCCATTAAGGTCTCCTTTCTGCAGTAATTTTATGCTAAAGTATTTCCACTGGCAACCTTATGGATAAGCCGTTTTTTTGGAAGGACGACTGGCGCCGGGGATTCCTGGCGATCCTGTTGGCCGCCGCCCTGTTCCATGGGACATCGTGCGGGGAACTGCGGCCTATGCCGGTGTCCTTTGAGGCCCGGGAATACACTCTCATTTCCTACAGCCAACTGCTCAATACCCGCGCCGGCGGACTGGGGGCCGGCCAGAAAGTCCGGGTGCCCGCCTATTTCTGGGAGTTCCTCACCTATGACCCGGACATGGTGCGCAATTACCTCACTTTAGCCCGCCACCCCCTGGGGTGGCGCCGCCTCCGGTGGTTTGCCACTTACGGCGCCCCGGAGATGCGGGAATATTTTGATTTGGCGGCTTTGGACAAGGATGAGGTGGTCAAAGATAAGATTAAAGGATCCTCCATCAAGCGCATGGATCACCTCATGATTTACGGGGAACTGTCCTCCCTGGGCGGGGGCCTTTACCTGCGGGTGCACCACATGGAGAAGATCGAAGAAGATTGACCCAGATTAATCACCAGGGCAAAAGTTAAAAGGCGAAAGGGCAAAAGCCCCCATTACCCCACCGAAAACCGAAAACCTTTTTACGTTCCGCCCAAATACGCCTCCCACACCTGGGGATTATGTCGCAGCTCGGCGCTGGGACCGGACAGGGCCACTTCCCCCGTCTCCAGGATATAGGCCCGGTGGGCCACCTCCAGGGCCAGGTGGGCGTTTTGCTCCACCAGGAGGATAGTGGCTCCCTGCTCGTTGATGCGCTTGATGACCCGGAAGATTTCCCGGACCAACATGGGGGCCAGGCCCATGGAGGGTTCGTCCAGCAGGAGCAGCCTGGCCCGGCTCATCAAGGCCCGTCCCACCGCCAGCATCTGTTGCTCCCCGCCGGACAGGGTGTTGCCCCATTGGAGGCGCCGTTCCCCCAGCCGGGGGAAGAGGTGGTAAACCCCTTTTAGGTCGGAGTAAATCTCATTGTCCCGCCGGGCATAGGCGGCCAGGCGCAGGTTTTCCTGAACGGTGAGGTTCCCGAAAATCCCCCGGCCTTCCGGGACGTGGGCGATGCCCCCCTGGGACCGGAGATAAGATGGCAGCTTCACCAGGTCTTCCCCGGCAAAGCTGATCCGGCCCCGGGATACGGGGACCAGCCCGGAGACGGCCCTTAAAATAGTGGATTTCCCCGAGCCGTTGGCCCCGATGAGGGTGACGATCTCCCCGGCGCCCACGTGGAAAGACACCCCCCGCACCGCGGCGATGCGGTCGTAGGCGATCCACAGGTCGGTTACTTCCAGTAATGGTGTCATAAGTAACTTTCAGCAGCCAACAGTCAGCCGCCAGCATTAAGAAAATCAAGAATCAGCTGATAGCTGAAATCTGACTGCTGACAGCTGCTTAAATGTCCCGGCCCAGGTAAGCCTCCAGGACCGCGGGATGGTGATGAATTTCCTGGGGCGGGCCCGAGGCGATGGTTTCCCCGAAGTCCAGCACCGTGACCCGCTGGCAAAGATTCAAGACCACCCGCATCTGGTGCTCGATGAGCAGAATGGTCAGGGAAAACTCCTCTTTCAATTCCCGGATCAGCCGGATGAGTTCCTCGGCCTCGGCGTGATTCATCCCCGCCGCCGGCTCATCCAGGAGCAGCAACCGGGGTTGGCTGATCAAAGCCCGGGCGATCTCGATGCGCCGCTGCTCGCCGTAAGGCAGGTTTCGCGCCGGGACGCCGGCATAGTGGGCGACCTGGAATCGCTCCAGCAACTCGTAAGCCCGTCGGGTCAGGCGCTCTTCCTGCTCCCGGAAATTGGAACTGCGCCACAATGACTCCATCAGGGAATAACGGTGCCGGGAGAAGGCCCCCAGGCGCACGTTGTCCAGGACGGTCAAATCCTTGAAAAGCCGGATGTTCTGGAAAGTGCGGGCAATGCCCGCAGCGGTGATGCGGTTGCTGAGCCACTGCGTGATGTCCTCGCCCTGATAAAGGATGCGGCCCTGAGCAATGCGAAAGACCCCGGTGATGAGATTGAAAATGGTGGTCTTGCCCGCGCCGTTGGGGCCGATCACCCCCACCAGCTCCCCTTCCCCCACCGTTAGGGAAAAATCCGACACCGCCCGCAGGCCGCCGAAGTTATGGGAGAGGTCGATGATTTCTAGTATTTGTCGCATAATTAAGTTTTTTGCCAGGGTCTGCGGCCCTGGCAAAAAGGCTTATGCGGGGGGAGGGCCAGGGGCCGTCGGCCCCTGACCCCCTCCCCCAAATGCTAACACCGGTTGGAGCCAGCGCCATTCCCGCAGGCCCATGATGCCCCGGGGCCGGAAGATCATGAGCAGGACCAGCAGGAGCGGCCCCAGCACCCAGCGCCACAGGCCCAGGGGGCGCAGGACTTCCAAGAGCACCGTGAAGATAGCGGCGCCCAGGAGCGACCCCGCCAGGCTGCCCACCCCGCCCAGATAGACCATGACCAGCATGTCCGTGGATTTCAGAATGGAGAAGCTCCGGGGGTTGATGAACTGGAGCACGTGGGCGAACAGCCCCCCGGCGATGCCGGTGAAAAACGCGGAAATGAGAAACGCGATGATTTTTACGCGCCGGGTGTCCACGGAAGTGAGGTTGGCGGCCACCTCGTCTTCCCGGATGGCCATGATGCCCCGGCCGAAGTTGGAATAGATTAGATTGCGCAGAATCAGCAGGGTAATGAGGACCCAAGCCGTAACCCAGACCAGGTTGGTGAGGCGGGGCATCCCCAGGTAGCCCCGGGGGCCGCCCAGGATTTCCAGGTTTTCCAGGACGCTTTTGACGATCATGTTGAAGGCCAGGGTGACGATGGCCAGGTAGTCGCCCCGGGTGCGGAAGGAGGGATAGGCCACGATGAGGCCGGCGGCCGCCGCGGCCAGGCCGCCCATCACCAGGACCAGGGGGAAGAGCCAGGGGGCCAACTCCCGGGGCAGCACCGCCACGGTGATGATGGAGGAGACGTACGCCCCGATGGCCATAAACCCGGCGTGGCCTACGGAGAACTCCCCCATGTAGCCGTTCACCAGGTTCAGGGCCATAGTCAGGATCATGTTGATCCCGACGTACATGAGGACCTGGACGATATAGGGGTTGAGGAAGCCGGACGCGGGCAAAGCCCAGGACAGGGCCAGGAGGAGAACCGCGCCGAGACAGATCAGAAGACTTTTCCCCTTATCCGAAGTTGCCATTTGATCAGTAATCAGTAATCAGTAATCAGTGATCAGTTGCCAATAACCACTGGCCACTGATTACTGATCACCGGATTCACACCCTTTCGAACACCGGCCGGCCCAGGAGGCCGGTGGGTTTAAAGACCAGCAGGAGGAGCAGCAGCGAAAAGGCCACGAAGTCCCGGTAGGTGGAGGAGGGGAGGAACACCGGGGTGAAGACCTCCACGATTCCCAGGAGGTAGCCGCCCAGCATGGCGCCCCGGATGTTGCCGATGCCGCCCACCACCGCGGCGATGAAGGCCCACCAGCCGATGCGGATGCCCATGTAGGGGTCCAGGACGGGGTAGGCCAGGCCGTAGAGCAGGCCCCCCGCCGCGGCGATGGCGGAGCCGATGGCGAAAGTAATGGAGATGACCCGGTCCACCGGCACCCCCATGAGAGGGACGATGGGACGGTTATACGAAATGGCCCGCATGGCCATGCCCAGGAGGGTGCGGCGCACCAGGAGGTCCAGGAGGACCATGAGGGCCCCGGCCAGCAGGACGATGAGGATTTGCAGGGGGGTGACGGTCAGGCCGGCCACCTCCCAGGGAGTCATGGCGATAAGGCTTGGAAATTGCCGGGGTTCGGGCCCTAAAATCGCCAGGGTGAAGTTCTCCAGGAATAGGCCCACGCCCAGGGCGGTGATGACCGCGGACACGCGGGGGGCCTGGCGCAAGGGGCGGTAGGCCAGGCGTTCGATGGTCACCCCCAGGAGCGCGGTCAAAACCATACTGAACAGCAGGGCCGCGGTGAAGACCAGGGGCAGGGGGAGATTCGCCTGCCAGCCCAGGAGGAAGGCCGCGGCGGCCAGGCTCAGGTAGCAGCCCACCATGAAGATGTCGCCGTGGGCGAAGTTGATCATGGTGAGGATGCCGTACACCATGGTATAGCCCAGGGCGATGAGGGCGTAGACGCTCCCCAATTGTAGGGCGTTCAGGACGTTTTGGGCCAGGAGTTGGAGCATGTGAGAATTACAGACCTTTAATAGTGCCCAAACAGGAGCTTGGGAACGAGAATCATAGTGCGATACGCTATTGAGGCATAGGAAGAAAACCTATGCCCCAATCTTGATCATTTACCGAAAACCGAAAACCGAAAACCGAAAACTGCTTTTAAGGCTGAACGGTGGAATAAAATTTGAACTTCCCATCCTTGATCTGCAGGATCACCGCGCTCTTCACGGGGTCGCCGGCGCCGGAGAATTTCATTTTGCCGGTGACGCCTTCAAATTCCTTGATGGAAGCCAGGGCCTCCCGCACTTGTTTGCGGTCCACGGACTTGGCCTGGATGATGGCGGCGCACAGCAAACGGCCGGCATCATAGGTGAGGGCGGCCACATCATCGGGTTTCTTGCCGTACCTGGACTCATATTCCCGGATGAATTTTTGAGCCGTCTCCGTGGCAATATCCGGCGCGTAGTGGGTGCTGAAGTAGCTGCCTTCCAATTCCTGGGCGCCCAGGCGGAGCAGTTCCTCACTGCCCCAGGAGTCGGACCCGATAATGGGGATGGTTAGTCCCAGCCGCCGGGCCTGTTGAGCCTGGAGCGGCACTTCGTTGTAATAGTTGGGCAGGAAGAGCACGTCGGGCCTGGCCCCCTTGATGATGGTGAGCTGGGAGGAGAAATCCTTGTCATCCTTGGTGTAGGACTCGAAAGCCACCACCTTGCCGCCGGCCTGCTCGAAGAATTTTTTGAAGAACTCGGCGATGCCCTTGTTGTATTCCGAGGCCACGTCATAGAGGACCGCGGCGGTTTGGGCCTTGAGAGTGTCCCGGGCGAACTTGGCCATGACCTGGCCCTGGAAGTCGTCGATGAAGCAGGCGCGGAACACGAATTTCTTGCCTTCAGTGGTCTTGGGGTTGGTGGACCAGGGGCTGATCATGATGACCCCGGCATCCTCGCAGATGCGGGCCGCGGGGATGGCGTTGCCGGAAGCGTTGGGCCCGATGATGGCCAGAACGTTATTCTGGCTGATGAGTTTCTGGGCCGCG
>VGSO01000204.1 GCA_016874945.1 Deltaproteobacteria bacterium | reverse complement strand
CCTTCCAATTCCTGGGCGCCCAGGCGGAGCACTTCCTCACTGCCCCAGGAGTCGGACCCGATAATGGGGATGGTTAGTCCCAGCCGCCGGGCCTGTTGAGCCTGGAGCGGCACTTCGTTGTAATAGTTGGGCAGAAAGAGCGCGTTGGGTTTAGCCCCTTTGATAATGGTGAGCTGGGAGGAGAAGTCCTTGTCGTCCTTGGTGTAGGACTCGAAAGCCACCACCTTGCCGCCGGCCTGCTCGAAGAATTTTTTGAAGAACTCGGCAATGCCCTTGTTGTATTCCGAGGCCACGTCATAGAGGACCGCGGCAGTTTGGGCCTTGAGAGTGTCCCGGGCGAACTTGGCCATGACCTGGCCCTGGAAGTCGTCGATGAAGCAGGCGCGGAACACGAATTTCTTGCCTTCAGTGGTCTTGGGGTTAGTAGACCAGGGGCTGATCATGATGACCCCGGCATCCTCGCAGATGCGGGCCGCGGGGATGGCGTTGCCGGAAGCGTTGGGCCCGATGATGGCCAGAACGTTATTCTGGCTGATGAGTTTCTGGGCCGCGGCTGCGGCGGATTCGGCCTTGTCTTCATTGTCTTCGATGAAAAGCTTGAGGAGATATTTTTTTTCTCCCACCTTAATGCCCCAGTCCTTGTTCACCTCGGCCGCCAGGAGTTCCGCGGCCTTCTTGCAGGAGTCGCCCAAGGTGGGTTTGCTCCCGGTAATTTCCGCATTAATCCCAATGCGGACCTCGTCCGTAGTGGCCTTGCCGCAGCCCCCCACCAGAAAGATTCCCGCCAATATCCATAACGCCCATTTGTCCCAGTTCATATGCGCCTCCTTTCGATTATTCAGATGGCGTCCCGGCAGGTGAACCTTCCGGGGAATGAGAATGGCGTTAGCACTTTATCAAAGCCCGGCTCGCCACGTCAAGGGATTAGGGGTTGGTGAGCAGAAAGCAGTGAGCAGTGGCCAGGGATCAGGGATCGGATTAGTGAAAAAAACGCAGGCGAGACCAACCGTTATATGTTTTGTACTTTGTGAGGAGCTTGAAAAGGTCTAAAATAGGCTGGAAAAACTGTGGTCCTTTAAATAGCCGTAAAAAAACCGAAAACCGAAAACCGTCTTTTAAGAGGCAGCCATGGAGCCGCCCATTGACAAAGCACAAGTCCTCCGGGGAATTTATCTATTTTCCGGAATCAGGGCGACCGACCTGGAGGCACTGGCCCGGATGGCGGTAAGCCGCAGTTTTCCCCGCCAGGGAGTTATCTTTTGGGAAGGCAAAGAGGCCCAGGGGTTTCACATCCTGGTGAAGGGCCTCATCAAGCTGGTGAAAAGCTCCCCGGAAGGCAAGGAGTTCATCATCCGTCTGGTGATGCCGGGGGAAACCTTCGGGGAGGCGGCGGTCTTTGCCGAAATCGCCTATCCGGCTACGGCCGTGGCCCTGGAGGACAGCCTGACCCTGTTTTTCCCCAAGGCCCCGTTTTTACAGTATCTGGCCGCGTCCCCGGCCCTGACCCGCAACATGCTGGCCACATTGAGCAAATTAATGTATCACCTGACCCGACAATTGGAGGACCTGTCTTTAAAAGAAGTATCAGCCCGTCTGGCCCGCTATGTTTTGGAAAGATGCAAAGAGACCCATGGAAGAATCGCTCCGGGATTAGCGGTGGAATTGCCCACCACCAAAACCCATCTGGCGGCTTATCTGGGCACTATCAGTGAAACATTGTCCCGCACTTTAGCTAGATTTAAAAGCATAGGCGTGATTGAAGTGGACAGGGGAAAGATAACCGTCAACGATCCGGCGGCATTGCAGGAAATCGCACGAGGAAGTAAATAAATCTCTATTTTGGACTGTGGCCTTTTGCCATTCCCTTATACAAAAAAATAACTAAGTCATTAAAAAAATAATAGGAAGGGAAAAAATATCTTGACAAGGGAAATTGAGTATTAATATAAAACAATAAAACATCCTGAATGTATTTGTAAAATACTAATTGAGAGGACCGAACGTTATGGCCACCGAAGTTTTGAAATTAACCGCCCAGATTGTAATTTCCCATGCCTCTATGACCGAACTCACTCCCAAAGAATTGGTGGAGGAAATTAAAGAAGTTTTTAACCTGCTGACATCTCTGGAAGAAGGCGTGGTGGCCCCGGTGGTGGCGGCGCCGGAAAAGGCCAAGGAAGAAGTGGTAAGAAAACCCTCGGTGCCGTTGGATGAGATCGTCAAAGACAAGTACGTGGTTTGCCTGGAATGCGGCAAGAAAATGCGGACCTTGAAAGCCCATCTGCGCAAGGCCCACCATCTGGCGCCGGCGGATTATTTCAAGAGATACAGTTTGGACCCCAAGAAATACCCCCTGGTGTGCAAAGAATATTCGGAACAGCGCCGCAAGCTGGCCAAAGAAAAGGGGCTGGGCGAACGGGGCTTCCGCCGCAAGGCCACGACCTAGAAAAGACTTGGGAAAGCCATCTGATTCCCAGGGGTGAAGTTTGTCTTTAAGGAATCTAAAAAGGGACCGGCGCCGGTCCCTTTTTTTCGTGCCGTTGCTTTTCAGCGGCTGAACTGCCACCCGGAATAGAAAACAGCAAACAAGCAACGGACAACCAAGGAGATCATATGCCCACCGCCAATCCGGCCCTGAGGGCCGACACCTTCACAGGCTATGGCAGAGTGGCCCCGGCGGGCGCCATGACCATCCAGGGCACGGTGAACAAGGCCCTTATCTTGATATTGTGCGTGCTCCTTACTGCCGGCTGGGTATGGAACCTGTTTTTTCAAACCCGCAATCCGGCGGCAGTGACCCCCTGGCTGTTGGTGGGCGTCATCGGCGGCCTGGTGGTGGCGCTGGTGACCATATTTAAGAAAGAGTGGGCCGGGGTGACCGCGCCCCTTTACGCCCTGCTGGAAGGCCTGGCCCTGGGCGGCATCTCCGCCATCTTTGAAGCCCAGTTTCCCGGCATCGTCATTCAGGCGGTGGCCCTCACCTTCGGCACCTGCCTGGCCCTGCTCCTGGCCTACAAGTCCCGACTCATCCGGGCCACCGAGAATTTCAGGCTGGGGGTGGTGGCGGCCACCGGCGGCATCGCCTTGTTTTACCTCATTACGCTGATTCTTTCTTTCTTCGGGGTGCGGGTTTCTATTTTTTATGCCACCGGCTGGGTGGGCATCGCTTTCAGCCTCTTCGTGGTGGTAATTGCGGCGCTGAACCTGGTGCTGGACTTTGACTTCATCGAGCAGGGCGCGGCCCACGGCGCCCCCAAGTATATGGAGTGGTACGGGGCCTTCGGCCTCATGGTCACCCTTATCTGGCTGTACCTGGAGATCCTGCGCCTCCTGGCCAAGCTCAGGAGCCGGGATTAAGTTGGGGGAAGGGTGAGTGGGCGAACACCAGGTTCGCCCCTACGGCATAATGCCTTTTGAATGCGAATTTTATATGAGAATGCCGGAGCGCGAGCAGGTAACGAGTTTTATATTCGTGGTCTCATGAGGAGATCAGGGTCTGCTCAGGAGTCGACAGTTTGTTGCGCCACAGGGAGACCGACTTGATACTGAGACCTACTTGGGTGGCGATCTCCCGGTTTTCCTTGCCGGCTGCGGCCAGCATGACGATCCGGGCGCGCTGAACATCCCGAACCGCAGCCACCGCAGAACTAATTTTGAATCAATCCACTAGCTTGCAAATTCGCAAAAAATCCTTATAATAAAACCAGGGGGCGAAACGGCTTCGACGTAAACAGAAAACTGTAAGTTGCATGCCGAGGTCCTGTCCGCTCGTAAAACGGGTAGGAAACCATAACTGCCGACAACTACGGCTACGCTCTGGCTGCTTAAAGCCAGCGCCTGGGGCCTGAGGCCGAAATAAGGTTTCCAGGTGACGACATTTCGGCAAAGCTGTCCACCTTGCCTGTGGGTGGCCGGACGAAAATTTTAATGCGGGCTAGCCTCAGGGAATTCTGCCGAGGGAAGTCTCTTGGGGCGAAAATAAAACACCGGCTAAGCATGTAGACGCTTATAGGGACTTTTTGCGGACGCGGGTTCGACTCCCGCCGCCTCCACCAAAATCAAATCCAGTATCATCTGATACCTTCCGGAAGGGCCTGATAAATAAGGCCCTTCCCTTTTTCCGTTGTCCAATAACATTCATATTGACCGAGATTATGCCGCAGTCTTGGCCACGGCGGTTAAAAATAGTTTTGGGGACATCTTTCCCCGGGTTTAATCCCGATAAAATTCATCTTTTGTAGCCGAATTATTTTTAGACAGCGATGATAGCATAAATTTCAAAGAATTTGTCAGCCACCCAACCGGATATAGTAATTTTCTCATAAATTTTGGCATACCTGCCCCTTAGAATCCGGATACCTCAATGTGGTTGCCTTAAGAACCCCAGGCCAGCACCGCTCGATAATGGTGCACCAGGGGAAAAGCGGAGGCCACATGCACATACCACCGCCGGGCGTGGTAGGAAACTCTGGCCCCCACTTTGATCAGGCGCTTGATCAGCCAGTCGATAGACCGACGCACATCTTCCCCCCGAACATAGAACTTCCGGATCATATGCAGGAGGTTGTAAGCCAGAACCCCCATCTTCAGCCGGGCCTGGGACAAAGCGGGCATCGCCCTGCACCTGGTGGACATGGGGGGGCAGAGCTTGAATACCGCGTCGGCCATGGGCCGCTTCTTCTTGAACATGATGGCCGGGGTGGCGGAGTTGGAGCGCAACCTCATCGCCGAACGCACCGGCTTGGCCCTGGCCCACAAGAAGGCGCACCGGGAGGCTTACGCCCCTTACACCTTACGGGTTTGACCGGGAAGGGAGCATCCTGATCGAGAACCCGGAGGAGCTTGAAGTCGTGGGCCGGATTAAAGAGTGGCGGGCCCAGGGGTGGAGCCTCCGGAAGATCGCCCGGGAGTTGAACGAGACGGGGACCCCCGCCAAAAACGGCGGTCACTGGCATCCCGGCACCGTCAAATACCTATTGGAGAACAACCTTTATGACGCCGGCAGAATTTAAGGAGCTTCGCCTCAAGTTGGGATACGAAACCCGCCGGGAACTGGCGGACCAGATGGGAGTCACCCGCTCCTGCATCGAACACTGGGAGTACGGCCGCCGCCCCATCCCGAAGTATGCCGAGAAGCTCATCAAGTGCCTGCTCGTGGCGAAATTGGCTGAAAAGCAGTTGGGGATTAAGGTATGATAGCCTTTGAGATTTGAGCATCATATCTGCAATTTTTCAGGGCAAGAGGATAAGTTACGAATGGCAAGATATGAGTTAGTCGGCGTTTTAAGGTCATAGCAATCGGAATAACCCGAAAGCCCAACCCCATTCTCCATCACCCTGAGCATCAGTATTGTATCCGACGAGCCTGCAATTCAGTCCTAGAGCCCAATAGTCTAACCGGTTCGATAACGTGTCCGCGCGTTTCTCTCCCTTGGCCTCCGTATATGCAAGGAGGTATCCCGACTTTACATATTCATTTAATTTGAGAAAGGTCGCAATTTTTTCCCGGTCATTGAGAAGACTCGTTATGTTCCAAG
>VGSO01000203.1 GCA_016874945.1 Deltaproteobacteria bacterium | reverse complement strand
CACCAGGTCCGGGACCTCTTTTTTCAGGCGGCGCACCGCCTGCTGCACCGCGCCCTTGGGGGAGGAGGCCTCGCCGCCGGTGTCATCTTTCCTTTGCGGCAAGCCGAAAAGGAGAACTGCCGGAATCCCCAGGCCGGCCACGCTCTTGGCCTCTTCCGCCAACAAGTCCGGAGAAAAGCGAAAGACCCCGGGCATGGAGCCCACTTCTTCCCGCACCCCTTTCCCCGGGGCGACGAACATGGGGTATATCAGGTCTTCCCGGCGCAGGCAGGTCTCCCGCACCATTTTTCTTAACGCCTCCCGCCGCCGCAGCCGCCGGGGCCGGAATAAAAGTTCCATAAGGCACCTATTAAGTTTCGAGTTTTTCGTTTCAAGTTATAAGTCAGGAGTTTTGATACCAAGGGAGCCTAGGATATCTTCAGCCTCTCATAATTCCGGTGCAGTGCCAGGAACCAGGCAAACCACTATTAGCAATTCATTGCCGGTATTTCGCATCTGGTGTTCTTCATGGGCCGGGATAAAGAGCACGTTCCCGGCCGTCATGGGCTGCCAGCGGCCATTGCCGTAAACTTCACCGGCCCCGGCATGAACAAACATTTCATGCTCCCAATCATGGGCATGCCTGGGGGTATGCCCTCCGGGAGCAATTTCAAAGACCCTCATGCTGAAATTGGGGGCGCCGTCATTCTTGCCGATAACGACCCGTGCCGCGATCCCTCTAGCTAGATCACTATCAAAACGGGTCGCACCGGCTTGGGTATACGAGATGATCTTCATAAGTTCTCCTTTAGTTGCTCGTACAACATAAAAGCCCGCTTCTGGCCAGCCTTGCGTGAACTAATTTCCTGGTCCGTCGCAAACAAAACCTGAGGTGAGCGCCGGGGCAATTTTCCGTCTTCCGGTTCTTCACATTTTTAATCCCTGGATCGCAGATGTCAAGATAAGGTGCGAGTAGGGGCAGACCGGCCCCTTCGGTCTGATAATTTGTCGGGTCGAGAATCTTTATCCGGGAAATTTTATTGACAATATATCAGAATTTCTATAAATTTGCAGAGTTGTCGTAATTTCGACACAAGGGGGTGGCAATGATAGGGAGGTGACTCCCTGACCCAAAACCTTTTCTGTGGGAGGGCCCGCCTATGAAACGGGAGCTCTTGCTCCACAATCCGCGGCCGGATGGATACCACGTGATTATGGAATTGTTCGGCTGCGAGTCGGAAAAGATCAATTCCCGTAAATACCTGCAGCAGACCATCAGAACTGCCGTTAAAAAGACGGGGTTGACCAACCTGGGCTCCAGGTTCCACCAATTCGACCCCCATGGCGTAACGGGGTTTACTCTTTTAGCCCAATCCCACATCTCCCTCCATACCTGGCCGGAGTATGGGTACCTGGTTCTGGACATTTTTACATGCGGCCCCCAGAGCCAGGCGGACCTCCTGGCTGACCACTTTCTGGAACGACTCAAGCCCACCCGCGTGAACCGCCAGGTTCTGCGCAAGGGTTATAAATACAATCGGGAATAACCGTTCCCCGATTCTCCCATCAGGACTGAAAAGGGGTTGACTAGCCCGCGGCGGATGGGATACTAATTTTCTGTCCCGTCGGTAATATTAGCGGCTGGGCCGCGGGCGATAACCGCGGCGTTCATCACCATCCCGGGGAGAGGGGAATTTCCCCCGGCCCTCTCGGGTTAAATGCCTAGATGAGGTAATTTTGCTAAACAAAATGCGCCTAATCGTTCTGTTGGGAATAATGATCATGGGGGGCTTGCTGGGCTGCGGCGGGCCGGCCCCTCCCCTGGGAGGGCCTCCCGATATAGCCGCGGTGGAGCCGGCCCCGCCTCCCCGCACTGCCGACCAGGCTCTTCTCAAGGAAGGACTGCAAGGCCGGGAGATGTCCCCCGGAGAAGTGGCCAATCTCAGCGACCGTCTTCTGGGCGACGGCAACCCGGCCCTCCAGGACGAAAAGACCATGGCGCGGCTGGAGCTTTTACTACTTAAGGCCCTTAAGTCTGGAGACAAGGCCTCTCGGCCCACCCTGACCCGGAACCTGGGAATTATCAATTACCACCAGAAGAAGTACAAGATGGCCCGTCAGTATCTCCAGCAATCCAATGAGTTGTATCCCAAGAGCGCCCGCACCCATTTTTACCTGGCCCGGCTCTTCGCCCACCAGGGGTTGATTGACGAAAGCAAGGGGAAAAAGAAAGATTCCAAAAATAAATTCAAACAAGCCGCCATCGAAATGGGTTTGGCCCGCAAGTGGGACCCGCAAAACCCCCTCTACCGCCAGGATATTAAGCAAATCGTCCAGTCCGAAGCGGGAAAATGAGAATCGCCTGCCCCTATTGCGGCAACGACACGGATTTTTACGAAGTTGCCGATGGAGTAACCCTGACCACTTTTTACGTCCAAAACGAAGATGGCAGCTTCTCCACGGTGAGCGACGATTCGGAGATTCAGGGGGAAGTGCGCCTCTTTTGCGGTGAATGCCACCGGGAACTCAAGGAATACCACGAGAGGTTTCTGGACATGCTGTTTTAAAGACTGTTTTCGGTTTCCGGTTTTCGGTTTTCGGTAAAAAACCCAAGGACCCTGCCATCATTCGCTGGAAACCGAACCTATTTCACTGGGCAAGATTTGGCGGACGCGGAGGCCCACCCCACCAGCCACTCTCATATTGCCATAGCATCTGACTGAATCAGCTTTACTGGCAAAGGAAACAAATTCTTTGACATCACCGAAAACCGAAAACCGAAAACCGAAAACCAAGAAAAATGCCTGAATTACCCGAAGTAGAAACCATCCGCCGGGGGTTGGCGCCCAAGTTGGCGGGGCGCCGGGTCCTGGCGGTGGCTGCCGGGGAGAAGCGCCTCAGGCAGCAGTCTTCCCCGGCAGAATTCCAACAGTGGATGACGGGGCGGCGCCTGAAGTCCCCCAGGCGCCGGGGCAAATATCTCCTCTTTAACCTGGAAGGCGGCGCCACCCTGCTTATTCACCTGGGGATGACCGGACGCCTGATGCTCCTCCCCTCCCCTTCTCCATCTTTGCCCCACGTGCACCTGGTCTTTCAGATGGAAGGCGGCCTGGACCTGGTCTTCCAGGACACCCGGCGCTTCGGCCAGGCTCTCATTTTCGCCCCGGGAACGCCGCCTCCGCCCCTGGCCCAGGTGGGCCGGGAGCCATTTTCTAAAAAGGTGACTCCCCCGTGGCTGGCGGAGCAGGCCCGGGGCCGCTCCCGGCCTCTCAAGAACTTCCTCCTGGACGGCCGGACCTTGGCGGGCATCGGCAATATTTACGCCTGCGAAATATTGTTTGCCGCCGGAATACATCCCGGGACGCCCATCTCCCACCTGACCCTGGAGGAGTGGGGCAGGTTGCTGAAAGAGACCCGGCGGGTCCTTAAGGCCGCCATCCGCCAGGGCGGCACCACCGTCAATGACTTCCTCAACAGCCGGGGGGAAACGGGCCTATTTCAACTGGAACTCCGGGTTTACGGCCGGGAGGGGGAGCCATGCCCCCGCTGCGGCGCGCCCATTACCCGCCTGGTCCAGGCCGGCCGCAGCACTTTCTTTTGTCCCTCATGTCAAAAATAGTCCAGACACCGGCGCTGGTCGCCCCGTCGGGGCGCCCCTACCGGCATGCAACTGCGCCCCCAGGCCGGTCCCCAACCGGGGAGCTTGGGAACCAGTGGAATATGGTCATTTATTTTTCCCTCTTAACCTTTTTACCCTGGTCCTCCTGGCCAATTACCCGTCAGCCCTGACAGAAAACCGAAAACTGAAAACTGAAGAGCCTCTTGCAAAATTATGAAGCCGCAGGCTTCAGCCTGCGCCGGCACAGGCTGAAAAGCCTGTGCTACCGGATATTTCTTTAAGCAACATGGGAAAATCGCAGCCTCAAAATGAATTTTGCAAGAGGCTCTGAAAACTGTCTTTTAAGTGGCATTTTTTCAAAAATCAGATAAATTCTAATATTTAGTCCCTAAGAAGATCTTCGGCCTCCGGGCCCACGAGGCGAATAATGAAAAAAGACATCCATCCCGACTACGTTCAGGCCAAGGTGCGCTGCGCCTGCGGCCACGAATTCCTAACCGGCTCCACCAAGGAGAACATCCGGGTGGAAATCTGCTCCAAGTGCCATCCCTTCTTCACCGGCAAACAGAAACTGGTGGACACCGCGGGGCGGGTGGAGCGCTTCCGGCGCAAGTACGCCCACTTGGAAAAAAACAAGGAAAGTAAGGAAACCGGCCCGGCGGCATGAACCACGGGGAACCATCCCTGCACGTGGGGGGCCAGGCGGTGCTGGAGGGGGTGATGATGCGCTCCCCCCACGCCATGGCCATTGCGGTGCGGCGTCCCGACGGCGACGTGGTCCTCAAGGACGAGCCTTACGTCTCCCTGATTGAGCGCCACCCCCTGCTGAAGCGCCCCTTTCTCCGGGGTCCCGTGGTCCTCCTGGAGGCCATGGTCACCGGCGTCAAGGCCCTCACCTTCTCCGCCCAGGCGGCCCTGGAAGAAGAAGGCCAGGAGGAACAGCCCCTGGGCTGGGGCAGCCTCACCCTGACACTGGGCGGGGCCTTTTTGCTGGCCTTTTTATTTTTCGGTTTCCTGCCCCACTGGCTCAGCGGCCTGGCGGGCCACCTCATCGGCCGCCCCCTCACCCCCGCGGACTTTTCCTTTCACGTCATCGACGGGATCATTAAGCTGGCGTTCATCCTGCTCTATATCTGGGGCATTTCCTTCATTCGGGACATCCGCCGGGTCTTTCAATACCACGGTGCAGAGCACAAATCCATCTGCGCCTACGAGGCGGGGGAACCCCTGGAAGTAGCCCACGCCCGCAACCACACCACCTGCCATCCCCGCTGCGGCACCTCTTTTATTCTGGTGGTGCTCCTGGTGAGCCTGTTGGTCTTCACCATTTTCTTCCCCTTATTTCCTCCCCTGACCCGCACCGGCCTGCTGAACAACCTCTTCCAGGTGGCGATCAAGGTGGGCCTCATGTTTCCCATTGCCTCCATTTCTTATGAGATCATCCGCTGGGGGGGCCGCCATGCGCATAGCCCCCTGGCCCGGGCGCTCCTGTGGCCGGGGCTGGCCACCCAGCGCCTCACCGCCTTGGAGCCGGACGACTCCCAACTGGAAGTGGCCCTCATCGCTTTGAAAGCGGTATTGGCCCGGGAGCAACAGGCCGGTTAAAGACAGTCTTCGGTCTTCGGTCTTCGGTCTTCGGTCTTCGGTCTTCGGTCTTCGGTCTTCGGTCTTCGGCTAACGATGATTTTCTGACAACTGACAACTGGTCACTGACAACTGATCACTGATTACTGATCACTGATTACTGAATTAGTTTTCAAGCCTCTTACTGAAAACTTCCAGACAACCATGTTACGCATCGGACCCGCGGGGTGGGATTACCAGGACTGGCAGGGGGTGGTGTATCTTCCGGGTCTTAAGGGAACGGACCGCCTCGCCTTCCTGGCCGGATGGTTTGACGTGGTGGAGATCAACGTCACCTTTTACCGGCCCATCACTCCGGATATGGCCCGGCGCTGGCTGGAGGCGGTGGCCCCG
>VGSO01000202.1 GCA_016874945.1 Deltaproteobacteria bacterium | reverse complement strand
TCTCCACCACCGCCTTCATGTCCCAAGGGGCCATAAACTGGCCTTTCTTGATATTGACCGGCTTGCCGGTGGCCGCCGCGGCCACCACCAGGTCCGTCTGGCGGCACAAAAACGCGGGGATCTGGAGGACGTCCAGCACCTCTGCGGCCGGCCCCACTTCCGAGACCTGGTGGACGTCGGAGAGCACCGGCAGCCCCACCTCCTCCTTTATCCTAGCTAGAATTTCCAGGCCCTCTGTCAGGCCCGGCCCGCGAAACGAAGTGATGGACGTGCGGTTGGCTTTGTCGTAAGATGCTTTGAAGATCAGCGGCAGGGAAAGCTCTTGGGCGTATTCCCGCAAGGCCTGGGCCACTTCCAGGGTCAGAGCCGCGGACTCAATAACGCATGGCCCGGCGATCATTACCAACTCGCCGTCACCCACCACAAAATCCGCGATTTGTACCTTGCTCACTGTTAATATTATAATAGAAGAGTTTTGTTGTCATCCTGAGCGAAGCGAAGGATCTCAACTTATTAAAATACGAGATTCTTCGCTACGCTCAGAATGACAATTTAAACTGTATTTTTTATATAACAGTTTTGTAGTGTCTATTTCCTAAACTCGTCAAAGAATTTTTCGTCTACATCATAAGCGGTTTTTGGTATAAGCCCGAGTTGTAGCTGTTCAAACATTTGCACCAGGGTATCTCCGTCAACTAATTCTATGGGAGGGGCACCATCTCTCCGAGCTTCTTTCTTAGCCTCCAGCGTGAAGGTGCCGGTGGTAATGATGATGCCCTTGTCAGCTCGTCCCATCATAGCCCCGCGGAAATCTCTTATCTGTGAAGGCGTTACTGCTCCATGATAGCGCTTGCATTGGAAAAGAACATTGAAGCTAACAAAGGGATTTACCTGAAGAATACCTACACCATCTATTCCTCCATCACCAGTCCTACCGGTAACCTCTACTTTCGAAAAACCAGACTCCCGCAATAGTCTTTGACTCAGGCGTTCAAATCCGCCGGGAGGTAAGGATTTAATTAGGTTGAGCACATTAGTTCGGTGATCCGGAGGCTCAATTTCTTCCTCCTCTGTTTCCTCGACCGGCGGCTTCCCTGGTTCTTTGGGCTTCTTTGTCTTTTGAAAACTCTTATGGATTTCTTTAAAGATTCCCAGGGCATCAAATGTCATGGCATTTATTGATAGCCCTTTTTCTGTGAGAGTCCATATGCCCCGCTTTGAAGAATCGATGTAGCCTGCGTTTGCCAGATAAAATCTAGCCCATTGAATTTGATTCCGGACGCGTGTTTGTCCGCCTTTAAGTATCTCTTGTTGCTCTGATTCGGGTATTCTCATTTTTTCGATGACACGATCAATCACCTCGGCAACGGTACCAGACCCTCCTGACTCTTTAAGGACTTCAATAATTGGCTTAAAGAAACGTATAAACTGTGGACCTTTGCCTTTGCTCATATTATCTCATCCACCCATGTCTAATTTCTTGTCATTCTGAGCCGCCACGGGCGGCGAAGAATCTCAAGGGATTATTCAGATAAGTCCTTCCAGCCGGGGTTCATTGATTCAACTAGAGCAATTTTTTTCCTCCGCAGCCAACCTTTAATTTGTTTCTCTCTTGAAATTGCGGCACTTATATCGTTTGTTTCTTCAAAATATACTAACTTTGTAATCTTATATTTCTTCGTAAAACCTTCGATCAGGTGGTTCTTATGTTCAAAAACCCTCCTTTCAAGATTATTAGTCACACCAATATATAACGTCCCTGATTTATTTGCCATTATGTAAACATAATAATTTCTTTGAAAAGACATGCTAATGAGACCCTTCGCCTATGGCTCAGGGTGACAAAGGAAAATAGACCGTTGTCGGATAATCAGAGCCATTAGCACTACAACGTTAATTACCCGCCTGCTTCAGTACAACCCTTTGTATTTATTGTCATTCTGAGCGCAGCGAAGAATCTAGACCCTTCGCCTACGGCTCAGGGTGACATAACTGATTGTCAGTAATATCCAATGGTTGTCCTATCATGGGCGATATGGGAGGTATTATCTAACGTAGTAGTGTTAGAAGCTCTTAAATATACCCTCAATGATCTTACAATCAAATCTCCGTCCCTTCCCGCCCCAAACTCCGCTTATACTCCAAACACGCCTTAATAAAATCCCGAAACAACGGGTGGGGTTTCATGGGCCGGGATTTGAATTCCGGGTGGAACTGGCACCCCAGGAACCAGGGGTGGTCCTTGAGTTCCACGATTTCCACCAGCTCGCCGTTGGGGGAGGTGCCGGAGATCCACAGGCCCGCGGCGCTGAGGCGCTCCCGGTAAACATTGTTGAACTCGAAGCGGTGACGGTGGCGTTCCATGATTTCCCGGTCGCTGTAGGCCTGGGCCGCCACCGAGCCTTCTTTCAGCACGCAGGGGTAAGCGCCCAGGCGCATGGTGCCGCCCTTGTCCGAGGCCCGGTCCCGGTGGACGATGGCATTCTGCCGGTAGTCGTACCATTCCCGCATGAGGTAGATGATCGGCTCCAAGGCCTCCGGATCGAACTCCTCGCTGGTGGCCCCGGCGATACCCGCCACGTTTCGGGCGAACTCGATGACCGCCAGTTGCATGCCAAAACAGATGCCGAAGTAGGGCACTTTATTTTCCCGGGCATACCGAATAGCCTGCATCTTGCCTTCCGCGCCCCGCACCCCGAAACCGCCGGGAACCAGGATGCCGTGGAGATGGCCCAGCAGCCCTTCGGCCCCTTCCCGTTCCACCCGTTCCGAGTCGATATAGCTCAGGACCACCTGGACCTCGTTGGCCAGGCCGCCGTGCACCAGGGCTTCATGGAGGCTCTTATAGGACTCCCGCAGGTCCACGTACTTGCCCACGATGCCGATTTCCACCCGGTCTTTGGGGTGGCGAACCCGGCCCACCAGGTTTTCCCAATGCTCCAGCCGCGGCGCCCGGGTCCAGATATTCAACACTTCCACGATGCGGTCATCGAGACCTTCGTCGTGGAGCTGCAAGGGAATCTCGTAAATATTGTCCACGTCCCGGGCGGTAATCACCGATTCCGGACTGACGTTGCAGAACAGCCCGATCTTGGCCTTGATTTCCCGGCTCAACTGTTTTTCCGTGCGGCACAGCAAAATATCCGGCTGAATCCCGATGGACAGCAGTTCCCGGACGCTGTGCTGGGTGGGTTTGGTCTTCAATTCCCCCGCGGTCTTGATGAAGGGGACCAGGGTGAGGTGGATGTAGCAGACGTTTTCTTTGCCCAGATCGCCTTTGAGCTGGCGGATAGCTTCCAGGAAGGGAAGGCTCTCGATATCCCCCACGGTGCCGCCGATCTCAATGATGGCCACATCCGCGGTGGGAGCCACCCTCAGGATGGCCTCCTTAATTTCGTCGGTGATATGGGGAATGACCTGGACCGTGCCCCCCAGGTAGTCGCCCCGGCGCTCCTTGGTGATGACGTTGTTGTAGATGCGGCCCGAGGTGTAGTTGTGCTCCTGGCCCAGGATCACGGAGGTGTAGCGCTCGTAGTGACCCAGGTCCAGGTCCGTTTCCGCCCCGTCTTCGGTGACGTAGACCTCGCCGTGCTGGAAGGGATTCATGGTGCCCGGATCCACGTTGATGTAAGGATCCAGTTTTTGGAAGGTGACCCTTAAGCCCCGGGCCTCCAGGAGCGCGCCGCTGGCCGCTGCGGCCACCCCTTTCCCCAGGGAAGATAACACGCCGCCGGTGATGAAGATTATTTTTGACTTCACGAGTCCATAATATACCACCAAGACACCAATGACACAAAGGTTTCACCAAGAAAAATTTATCGGTTCGCCCCTTCGAGGCGCCAAACCGGCAATATATATCATTGGTGACCTTCGGTGTCCCGGAGTTTTGGTAGTGAAGATTAATCAAGTAAGTAAATGGAGGTTTCCCAGGTGCACCCGTTTCACTCCGGCATCGTGGGCAACTTCTTGCGCCTTCAAGGCGAAGTCCCGGGGAGTGATGGGCAAATCGGCTAGGTAGAACTGGGGGTGGAAAGCCAGGAGGCTGTATGGGATCTCCGGGTTGAGGGCCGCGATGAACCGGGCCAGGCCGTGGATCTCCTCCAGGTCCACGTATCCCGGCGCCATGAGGGTGCTGGCGGTGAGGAGGGGCACCTCCGGGCGCTCCTCGAATCTCCCGGCCAGCAGGGCAAAGTTTTTCAGGGTCTGGGAGTTGGACACCCCGCACAGGGCCAGGTGCACTTCTTCGCTGAAAGCCTTGAGGTCGAACTTGATGAGGCCGCCGTTGTCCAGGCAGCTTTCCACCAGGGGTTTGAGCCATTCTGCCTGCATGGCCCCGTTGGTCTCCCAGCAGATTCTCAGGTTGCGGCCCGCGGCCCGGGCGGCGCGCAAGGCCTGGCGGGACGCGGCCAGGGCGTGGGGAAGCTGGGGAGTGGGATCGCCCCCGAAATAGCAGATGCAGGCGGTTTTGGGCCGCACCGCCTGGGCCAGCTCCGATGCCGCAACCCGGTCTCCCCGGAAGGTGGCTTGCTTGAAACTCCAGTTCTGGCAATAGAGGCAGTTGAAATTGCAGGCGTGGTAGAAGACCGCCAGGTTGTTCCAGCCCTTTTCCGGCCCCGGCTTATTGGCAAAGCGGGGATAACCGCAGCCCGTGCCCCCGGGGCAGAACCAGTCGGCCACGCAGTTGGTGGGAAGAGGGTCGTAGTAATAACTCAACCCTGCCCCCGCCCCGCTCCCTCCCCGGAGCTTTCCCTTTTTCACCCACCGCGCCCCGCAGAAGCCGTAGCCTCCCTCGGGAATCCGGCAGGCGTGGAAACAGAGGGTGCAGGCCTTGCCCTGGGGGTCCCGGGGAGGAGTTAAGGGGAGGTTGAAGACCCGGCGGGATTCATAATGGACGGCCTCAATCTCCGGCCATACCTCGCTAAAATGACCCCGGATGCAGGCCGCGCAATAACCCAGGCGGGAGGAAATTATCCGGTCGGTGTGACTGCAGTGGCGGCAATGGTTCATAATGGTTAAATTAAATTCTAATGAGTGGGAGGGCAAGGCCGCATAAGAGGCAAATCTCGTGCAGACCACCATGGCTTACATAAATTATAGAAAATTTGGCTGAGTTTGCCTTCCGGCACAGAAAAAATATTCCAGGAGCGGTCCAAATGCAGGTCAACATCGATGTCTCGATCTTAAGCAAGTTAATCGCCGAACTCCGGAGGGCCGCGGAAGATTGTCCCAGATGTGCAGGAACTCGGGAGACTATCTTCACCTCCCGGGGCCGGGATAATATCGTGCCCTGCCTGGAATGCGAGAATATCCATCAGACCCTGGAGCATCTGGAAGCGGCTTTGGCCGCTCTCAAAGAAAGGTGAGTCTTTTCCACAGATTGCACAGATTACACAAATTATTTATTGATAAAACGACGGTATTCCAGGGAATTACCGCCAATATTCAATAATAAGCCGATTTCAAAACCTGTGGCTTTTAGATAGTTCTCATCCGAAAAGATATTTAGCTGAAATAATTGGATAAAGGGCAATTATTCCTCGCGATTTTACTCGGAAAATGTTATCTTCTATCAAGTAACAAGCTGATTTAATT
>VGSO01000201.1 GCA_016874945.1 Deltaproteobacteria bacterium | reverse complement strand
CTAAAAAAACTAACTATTATTAGAGGTTGCATGTAGGGGCGCAAATGATTGCGCCCTTTTATACTTTATTCCTTTTCAAATGCAACAAATACCATTTGTAACTTATTGGTATTTCAGGTTTTCCTAACCGAAAACCGAAAACCGAAAACGGTATTATGTGAGTGCCGAGCATGCACCGCAGCTTGGAGGTGGAAGTCCTCTACCCAACCTGTTGGAGGTGAAGGGTTAGCGAAGCGCAAGGGCGTCGTCGTGAGGCGGAGTCTGATACCGAGTCGCATTCAATCGGCTATATTCGGTAGCCGCAGACTTTAGTTTGCGCTGGCACAGGCTGGGAAGCCTGTGCTACCTGTAGATTGCATTTTGCTATGAAGGAAGCGTGGAGCAAAGCCGCGACCTGATACCAAGTCGCAGTCGAAAGGCAACAGTTGTGGCGTGATTTATCATGCCCGCCTTTCGGGCGCAATAAATTGCGCCCTACGGAAATACTCAATTGAATGCACCCTAGTATCAAACTCTTTCTGACCGGCTGGCGGGGCTACTCTGGCTTTTGCGAAACTCCCTCGGTGCGGCGCAACCTTGACTCGTGGCTGCGGCGTCGCCTGCGGTTGGTGTTCTGGCGGCAATGGCAGCGGGGCCGGACCCGGTTTGCCGAACTGCGGCAACGGGGGGGCAACCGCGCTTTGGCCGCAAAAACGTCCAGTAGTGCTCTCGGCCCGTGGCGGCTCAGCCGCAGCCCGGCCCTCAGCTTCGCCTTGCCCAATACCTACTTTATTACTCAGGTCACGTAGTTGTTCTCATTTCGCCAAATCAGTTACTTGAAATTTTAGGACTGAGGACTGAGTCTTCGCCATCTCTATCTTAAATTACTCAGTCCTCAGTCCTCATCACTCAGTCCTGCATTGGATAATGGGAACAATTAATCGCTCCGAGAAATAATTGCCGGGGCGGTTTGGCAACCGCCCCGGTGGGATCTCCGCCTAGGCCTAAATGGAGCGCTGCTCCACCACGTTCCACTTGAGGTTCTTGAAGAAGCTGGCGATGTAGTCCGCCCGTTTCAAGCCGTAGTCGATCATAAAGGCGTGTTCGAAGACGTCGATGATGAGCAGGGGGTTGCCGTCCACGATGTGGCCCACGTCGTGCTCATTGATCCACTGGTTGCAGAACGCCCCGGCTTCGATGTCTTCGTAGAGAATGACCCAGCCGATGCCCCGCATGGCCGCGGTGGCCTTGAAATCCGTGGCCCAGGCGTCAAAGGAGCCGAACTGGGCCGCCAGCTTTTTCACCAGGGTGGGGGCCTTGGCGGGATCGCCGTCGCCCCCCAGGTTGGCGAAGTAATGCTCGTGGAGGCGCATGCCGTTGAACTCCCAGCCGAAGCGGCGTTTCAGTTCGGCAAATTCCGGGGTCCCCTGTTTGCCCTCCTTGAGCATGGCCCCCAATTGCTCCATGAGCTTGTTGGTGTTGGTCACATAACCCTGGTACAGGGTGAAATGATTATTGAGCAGGGTGTCGCTGAACCCCGGCATACCTAAAAGATTGGAATAATTCTTGGCGGTATAAGCCACAGGCCCTCCCTTTCCGGCCCTTCTGAGCCGCATGGTTTTTCTTGAAGATAATAGCGCTGCCGGGCAAATCAAGAAGGAGGGGAAAAATTCTAGAGGAGACAATTTCAAGTTTCAATTGGATGGCCGAAATTTCTCAGGTAAAAAATTCACCCCCAAGACGCCAAGGCGCCAAGCGTCCTGAGACTTCAGGTCCCTGGCCCTCCCCCCAAAAAGCCAAGCGGGTAAATTTTCCTTTACCCTGATTCCCGGCTAAAATGAAACCAAACCGGTCCTTGCCCCGCTCCCCTTTTCATTGCCAGGGCCGGATATTTAGATTATATTTTTTAGTCTAAGAGTTTATTCCTGGGGCTGCAGGTCCTCTTTATCGATGAAACCTTGGGCCAGCAGGGCCTCTTCCAACTCGCCCAGGGCTTCTTTGAAGGCGGGATAAAGGCCCACGGACAAGGAAATGCCCTTGCGGGTGGGAACCCATTCGCCTTCCTGGTCCCCCGGCACGTGGACCCGGATATCAACTAGGCGGCGGCCTTTAAACTCCGATAAAGATAAAAATATTACTTCCCGACTTCCCGGGCGTTTTGGTGACCCGGCTGATGACTTGGGACATTTTTCGCTCCTGGTTGGTAACAGTTCACGGTTCACAGTCGACAGTTCACAGTTCTGATAACCATTAAACCTTAACTGTCAACTAAAGTCCTTCACCTATCTTGCGGAGATTGTCAACCCCTTTTTCGCCATGCAGATCTACAACACCTTAACCCGACGCAAGGAAACTTTCGAGCCTCAGCACCCCGGCAAAGTGGGCCTTTATGCCTGCGGGGTGACGGTGTATGACCACTGCCACCTGGGACACGCCCGCTCCTGCGTGGCCTTTGAGGTCATGGTGCGGCATCTCCGCCGCCGGGGCTATGAGGTCACCTGGGTCCGCAACTACACCGACATCGACGACAAAATAATCCGCCGGGCCCATGAAACCCACACCTCCTGGGAAGCAGTGGCGGAAAGATACATATCCTCCTTCCAGGAGGACATGGCGGCCCTGGGGATTCCCCCGGCCCAGATAGAGCCCAAGGCCACGGAGCACATCCCGGGGATGCTGGAAATTATCCGGATCCTGGTGGACAAGGGCTTCGCCTACCAGGGCGCCCCGGGCGGCGACGTCTATTTCCGGGTGGGGAAGTTCCCCGGCTACGGCAAGCTCTCGGGCCAATCCCTGGAAGATATCCAGGCCGGGGCCCGCATCGAGATCGACCCTCACAAGGAACACCCCCTGGATTTTGTCCTGTGGAAGGCCAGCAAACCCGGGGAGCCGGCCTGGCCCAGCCCCTGGGGGCCCGGGCGGCCGGGGTGGCACATCGAGTGCTCGGCCATGAGCATGAAGTACCTGGGGGAAACCCTGGACCTCCATGGCGGCGGGCTGGACCTGATCTTCCCCCACCATGAAAACGAGCTGGCCCAGTCCGAGGCGGCCACGGGGAAACCCTTTGTGCGCTATTGGCTGCACCACGGGTTGCTCACCATCGACCAGGAGAAGATGTCCAAATCCCTGGGGAATTTTTTCACCATCAAAGAGGTCCTGGCCCGGTTCCATCCCGAGGTGGTGCGCTTCTTTCTCATCAACAGCCACTACCGCAGCCCCCTGGACTTTTCCGACGCGGCTTTGGGGGAGGCGGAAGCCGCGTTGCTCAGACTGTACTCTACCCTGGGGAGGCTGGAGGACTTACGGAAGCATTATCCCGGCGTCCGCGGCCCGGCGCCGGCGGATTTCACCGCGGCCGCGCTGACCGCCGAGGAAATCGACCGCCTCCTGACTTTGCCGGAACGCTTCGCCGGGGCCATGGATGACGATTTCAACACCGCCCAGGCCCTGGGATATATGTTCGAGGCGGTGCGCCTGACCAACCGGCTCCTGGAGCACCCTGCCGCGGAACCCGGCTATGTGGCGTTATTAGCTGAAGTGCGGCATAACCTGGTGGATTTGGGCTATGTGTTGAACCTCTTGCAAGCCGAGCCCCAGGAGATGTTGGCCGCGTTGCGCCAAAAGGGCGCGGAGCTTAAGATCAGCCCCCAAGAGATCGAACGCCTGATCACCGAACGAGCGGAAGCCAGGACAAACAAGGACTGGGCCCGGGCGGATGAAATACGGAAGGAGCTGTCTGAGATGGATATTACCCTGGAAGACACGCCGCAGGGTACTACCTGGAGGGTAAAGGGTTGATTTAAGGGGAAGGCCGGGGGACAGCGAGCCGCCTGCCTTCCCCCAACAAATGCCGCCTCCCATTATTAACCCCACAGTCCTGCACCATTCCGGACTGCAAACTTCAACAACACCATGGCTGGGTGGCTGTTGTATCGGGTTTTAGAAAGAATATCTTCTAGACCTTATTTTATTAATATTTATTTTAGTAAAATAAGAGGCTCTTGCAAAATTCATTTTGAGGCTGCGATTTTCCCAATGTTGCTTAAAGAAATATCCGGTAGCACAGGCTTTCCAGCCTGTGCCGGCGCAGGCTGAAGCCTGCGGCTACATAATTTTGCAAGAGGCTCACAATAAAATAAAAATAGTGTAGAATAAGTTTGCTCCTTAATACCTGGAGAGAGACGTGGATTCTTCAACAGACAACCGATAACTTCCTTCTCAGTAAACCCTTCAGGAGGTGACGCCATGAGAAGCGCGTCGGTTCGTTCCCTGCTCCTGGCCGCCCTGGCCCTGATATGGCTGGCCGGGGCCTCCCCCGCTTTGGCTTACTACGCCCCCCTGCAAGACGTGACCGGCCCCACCGTAGTTCAGACCACCGACACCACGGTGACCGTCTCGGTCCATAACCCAGCCACCAACCAGGATATTCCCTATACCTGGACCATTGCCGGCGGCGCCGCCGCCATTGCCGTGGATCAGCTCCGCAACGTCCAGGGTGTTGTGGCCTGGCGGGTCAAAGACCTCACGAATAATAAATATCAGGTGGTCTGGGGCGTATATGACCCCCGCCTGGCCACCCAATCGAATCCGTCACTGGGCTGGCAAGTCCAGGAAACCTGGCCATGGCTGGATGATGAGACCAATATCCTGGCCCTCAACGACGGCATCCTGCTATTTGAGAGCAAATTTGTCTCGGGAAACTATACTCACATAATGGATTATTTCTATGCCTATGACCCAACTCCCCCCGAACCCGAAGAGGGAGACTGGTGGTGGGGCTGGAAGGGGACCTTCCATGAGTTTATCAGTTATAGCGGTTACCTGACCCGCGACCACGTGGTCAAGGACGGCGTCGCGGCCTTCATTTATGAGTCTTCGGTTTGGGGTTGGGATATGATATACATGGTCTATGACCCCCGGAACGCCCAGTGGTGTTCCAACAGCGAAACTTCCCTCCTTCCGACTCCGCCGGAAATCACCGCGGCCACGGTGATTTGGACCGATGACGCCGGAGACCAGAGGCGGGGCTATGATTATACGGACCAGACCTGGAAGTCTGATATCGACACCTTGATCCTGCCGCATTTCGTCTTTGCGCCGCTGCACCCCAAGACAGGCCAACCGGTCTGGTTTACGGACATGTCCCTGGCCGCCACTTCCTGGAATTGGGACCTGGGGGAGGGCGTCCCCAGTGCCAGCCGCAGCCTTTACCATACCTATGCCCAGGCCGGGAATTATGATGTGCAGCTCAATGCGGAGGGCCCCACCGGCGCGGATTTTTATATCCGGACGGTCCCCGTCGTAAAAGGCCCGTCGGCCAGCGCGCCGCTCATGCTGTTATTGGGTAACTGACGAGATCAGTCATACAGTCTTATAATCCCTGGTGACACGATCCCCATATGCCCGCCAATCAGGGGGAGATGTGGAAGTAGGGCGGGAAGCGGCTTGGGGGAGGGGGAACAGTTTGCCCCACCCCCCAAATCCTGCCTTCGCCCTGGCCCCCTCCCTCCCACTCCCTGCCCTCCCCCAAAATTCCCCCAAATGTTATGATTAAATTTGCCGAAATAGATATCTGGAAGCTCGGTGCAGTTCCAAACCGCAATGGGCCTGATACCAAGTTGCGATCAAACGAGTAAAAATGTCATTCTGAGCGCAGCGAAGAATCTAGATTCTTCACTCCGCTTCGCTCCGTTCAGAATGACAAACAAAAAT
>VGSO01000200.1 GCA_016874945.1 Deltaproteobacteria bacterium | reverse complement strand
ACGCGAATGGCCGCGCTTCCCGGCGGCCAGGTCCCCATGCCTGATTGGGCCGCATCGGGGTAAAATTTCACCGCTCCCAGCATTTCCCCGGCCTCCTGCGCCACCAGGAGCACCCCTGCGGAAGAACGAATGGTCCGGCGGATGTTGTCCATCCAGGAGTTCCAGATCACTTCGGGGAATAAGGGCTGGAACTCCCGGTAGGCTTCTTTCACCAGGTCTTCAACCCGATCAAGTTCTTCGGGGCGGGCCTCCCGGATCAGGATATTCACTTCCCTCCTCCGCCTTTGGTCGGGTTGGATGCAGGTGCGCGCTGCGCACCATGAAAAGCATCATCTTTTCAATGCCTTAGCAGCGAGCCAAAGGCTTGTGGATAATTGTTTATACAATTTACAATTAAAAGTTGCCAATCGCGGCGGCGTCCTGCTATGGTTGGGATAGCAGATGCACTCTTGCCCCTGGAGGGGGCAAGGTTTAACCAGGAACAGGGAGGTTCCGGCTTTTGACGTTTCACCCGCGCCAGCCTTCCTTTCCTTTTTAAAATTCTCCTATGTGTGCACACCGGCAGGCAGGCCGGTGAGGATGAATGTTGTTTTCGAGGAGGAAGAGCCATGAAGGACAGGGACTCGCTACAGGCTTTGATCAAGTCAGTGGCGGAAAAGGCGGTCACTTCAAGCGCGGCAGAAGGCATTGATATTGAAGAAGCAAAAAAGCGCATCGCCAAAATCGTGGCTGAGGACAGCGATGTCCTGGCGGAACTGGAAGGTCTGGCGGATAATGGAGAACCCCCCAGGAAACTGGGATTTATTCAGAAAAACACCCGGCAAATCATTACGCTGTCCTTGACCGGGGTATTCATTATCCTTATGCTGGCGCCATTGCTCCCTTTTTCCACCCTGGTCTGGTGGGCGGAAACAAAGGTATATCTAGACGACGTCAGGCCCATCTTCCTGGCCATTTACGGTCCTATCATCGGCTTCTGGTTTGGTGAGAAAACCGCGTTGAAGATCCCCGGCAAAACCCAGTAACCGGGCCGGAGGTTCCGTCAGGGTTTTAGCGGCTCTTTAAGAGCGGCGACAAAATTGCCGATTTCTTTTAACAGTTCCTTCCCCTTTAACCTGGCCACCCGCTGGACAATGGCGCTGCCCACCACCACCCCGTCCACGTAAGGGGCCAGCCAGCGGACCTGCTCCTGGTTGGAGATGCCGAACCCCACGGCCAGGGGGCATTTCACCAGGGAGCGCACCTCCTTCAGGGCCGCGGCCAACTCCGCGGGCAGGGCCGTCCGGGCCCCGGTGATGCCGGTGACGCTGACGTAATAAAGAAATCCCCTGGTAAGCCGCCCGGCCTTCCGGATGCGCTGCGGACCGCCGGTGGGCGCGGCCAGACAAATGGACGCCACCCCCGCGGCAGTCGCGGCCTTCCTCCAGGGGCCCGATTCCTCCAGGGGCAAATCCGGAATGATAAACCCGTCCACCCCCAGTTGCGCGGCTTCCCGGGCGGTGCGCTCCAGGCCGTGTTTCAGGATAGGGTTGTAATAACCCATCAGCACCAGGGGCATATCGGTATCACGGCGCAATTTCCCTGCCAGTTCCAGGACCTCCTGGAGGTGCACCCCGTGCTGCAAGGCCCGGTTGCTGGCCGCCTGGATGGTGGGCCCATCGGCCAGGGGATCGGAGAAGGGAATCCCCAACTCCAACAGGTCCGCGCCCCGGGCGGCCATCTCCAGGGCCAGGGCCCGGGTGGTTTGCAGGTCTGGATCGCCACAGGTGATAAAAGGGATGAGAGCCTTTTCGCCCCGTTGTTTCAATGTTCGGAATAACGCCTCAATGCGCTTCACAATTCGCCTCCGTAATTCAGTAACCAGTAACCAGTAACCAGTAATACCGTTTTCGGTTTTCGGTCTTCGGTTTTCGGTTAAAATAAATAAGATTTATCAATAAGTTACAGGTTGAGTTTGTTGCACCTGAAAGCGGACACGGTATAACCAGTGATCAGTGATCAGAGGAAACTTTGAACTTTGAACCTGAAACCCGATTCCTGATTCCTGATTCCTAATCCGCGCCGCCGGACAATCCCAAAGCTTCGGCCACCGCGTCCACGTCTTTGTCGCCCCGGCCGGAAAGGTTGACTATGAAGATATCGTCTGGAGAATAATAAGGAGCCAGGTTCTTGAGATAAGCCACGGCATGGGCGCTCTCCAGGGCCGGCAAGATTCCCTCGGTGCGGGACAGGAGCTTAAAGCCCTCCAGGGCTTCCCCATCGGTCACGGACACGTACTCCGCCCGCCCCGAATCTTTAAAAAAAGCGTGCTCCGGCCCCACCCCGGGGTAGTCCAGCCCCGGGGCCAGGGAGTGGGCTTCCAGGATATTCCCCCAGACGTCCTGCAAGAGATAACTGTAGGAACCGTGCAATACTCCCGGCGCCCCGGCCACCAGGGTGGCGGAATGAAACCCGCTGGAAAGACCGTGTCCCGCGGCCTCCACCCCCACTAACCGCACCGGATCATGATAGAAAGGGTAAAAAAGGCCCATGGCGTTGCTGCCGCCGCCCACGCAGGCCACCAGGCATTGGGGGCGGCGCCCTTCCCGGACCTTGAGCTGGGCCTTGGCCTCTTTACCGATGACCGACTGAAAGTCCCGGACGATCATGGGATAGGGGTGCGGCCCGGCCACCGAGCCGATGACGTAATGGGTATGGCGCACATGGGTGACCCAGTCCCGGATGGCTTCGTTCATGGCGTCCTTCAGGGTGCGGCTTCCCGACTCCACCGGGATCACCCGGGCGCCCAGCAGGCGCATGCGGATGACGTTGAGGCGTTGGCGGCGGATGTCCTCCGTGCCCATGAAGATGTCGCACTCCAGGCCCAGGAGCGCGGCCACCGTGGCCGTGGCCACGCCGTGCTGGCCCGCCCCCGTTTCCGCGATGAGCCGGGCCTTGCCCATGCGCCGGGCCAGCAGCCCCTGGCCCAGGGTGTTGTTGATTTTATGGGCGCCGGTGTGGGCCAGGTCCTCCCGCTTGAGATAAATTTTGGGGCCGCCCAACTCTTCTGTCAGATGCCGGGCAAAATAGAGGGGCGTGGGCCGGCCCACATATTCTCTCAAATACCAGGCCAGTTCCCGCCTAAACTCCCGATTCCGGCTGATCTTGCGGTAAGCCGCCTCCAACTCCAACAACGCGGGCATCAGGGTCTCGGGCACAAACCGCCCCCCATACTGTCCATACCTGCCATGCCGATCCGGTAGCAAAGTCGCCTCCTTTGATAACGAGCTGTCAGCCTTCAGCTATCAGCGGTCACCTTTAAAAACCATTAGCTGAAAACAGATAGCTGTACGCTAATGCGAGTTAGTCTACTTTTTTCTTAATAGCATTGAAAAACGCCCGGAGCTTGTCCGGGTCTTTTTTGCCTGGGAATGCTTCCACACCGCTGCCCACGTCCACCGCCTGGGGTTGGACGGTTTGGATGGCCCGGGCCACGTTGTCCGGCGTTAGGCCTCCGGCCAGGATAATAGGGCCGTATTGTTTGGCCCGACGGGCCAGGTCCCAGTTGAAGGTTTCGCCGGTTCCCCCCACATGTCCCGGTTTATAGGTGTCCAATAGCAAAGCCTGGACCGCGCCGCGGTATTTCTCCATTTCGCCAAAAGAGGACTCGTCCCGGACCCGGAAAGCCTTGATCACCCGGCGTTCCAGGCCGAGGCAATAATCCGGCCCCTCGCTGCCGTGTAACTGAATCCAGTCCAGAACTACCAGGGCGGCCAGTTCTGTCACCGTGGCCGCGTCTTCATCCACGAACACCCCCACGGTGGTAACAAAAGGGGGCAATTGGGTAATGATGGTCCGGGCCGCGTCCGACTCGATGGCGCGCGGGCTGGGGGGATAAAAGATAAACCCCAGGGCATCTGCCCCCAACTCCGCCGCCAGAAGTGCGTCTTCCAGATTTGTGATGCCGCAGATTTTTACGCGTACCATATATCAAATCTTATTCAAAAGTGCCAAACTTGAGTTACCGTCTTCAATAATTATTCAGTAAATCTTTTTTTGCATTGAGCGCATTCCAAATAGAACACGCAACAATCCAAACCGTCTCACCGCGGTTTCATAAATTGCCACAATGAGAACGAAAGAAAATATATTGATGAATATGTACTTTATAATCAGAGAAAAATCCATCTGCACGATGTAGTAGCCCAAGATGATTATAATAGTTTGGTGCAGAATATAAAACGGCAGCACAGCTTCACTGACATATTCCAGGAACCGATTGCTGAAATTTAAGGTTCGCTGCGAGAAACCTAATAATACAATTAACCAGCACAACGTTGCCAAGGATTTAATCCCTAGTTGAAGCAGATTGGGAAGATTGTACCCCAAGACGAATTTCTATCCTGAAAAATAAAGGATGATGAAAAAGGCGAAAATAGCCATACCTCCAGTAAACGCGACACCAAGGTTTCGTTGCAGGGACTCCCCGAACCAGGGAAAGGTGTAAAACAGGATGCCGTATAAAAAGATAAATGTCATGAACAAAATACGGGCCCAATCCGATACAATATTCTGTGGTCCGGGAAAGGCGACTTTTAAGGTCATCTGGATGATGGCCAGCGGAACGAATAGCAAAAAAATGCGGCGGCCTTTAGCCAACCATGCACAAAAGCTTTCTAGGAAAGATGCCCCCCTGCCTGACTTCCAACTCAATATTAACGGCAGAACCGATACGGAGATAATGAAGAGGTATAACAAGAACCAAAGGTGATTCCAGGTAAAATTGCCTTTAGGATAAAAGCCGTTTAAAAGATGAGAATAAAAGTCAAGATAATTGCCGCTAAACCCTGACTTCTGAATTCTTTCATAAAATGTCTGGGGTGGAACAATAACAAATACACCAAAAACCAAGGGAACAATCAGCCGTAGAAAACGTTCCTTGATGTAGGCGGCCGGGGGGCGCTTTTTTAAGGCGAACCAGGTGGAAGCTCCCGCCAAAAGGAAAAACAGGGGCATATGCCAGTTATCGATAAAACTATTAATGATAGAAATTCCGGTGCTGGTGACGGTGTTTTTGATATGGAAATCCCAAGGCACAAAAATCATGCCGGTGTGAAAGGGGATCAGCAGCAGGACGGCAAACACTCTCAGCCAGTCCAGATAATAAAGCCGCTCATTTTTTAATTGTTGCTGCATAATAGAAATGTAGGCGGGCCCGGCCCGCCGTCTTTTGCTGGTGGGCCGCGCCCACCCTGCTTAATCCCCTCTACCTAGAAACTCCTGCAGCTTCGCCCCGGGGTCCACCGATGTCACCAGTGTCTCGCCGATAAGGAAAGCGTGAATCCCCGCGGCCTGTAGGCGCACGATATCCGCCCGGGTCTTGATTCCCGACGCGGCTACCAGGGTTACGTCCGGGGGGGCCAGAGGCGCCAGTTCCAGGGCCCGGTCCGGGTGCATCCGAAAGGTGGTGAGGTCCCGGGAATTGATGCCGATGACCTTGGCCCCTGCGGCCAGGGCGGTTTCCATTTCTTCTTCGGTGTGCACCTCCACCAGGGCTTCCAGCCCCAGGGAACGGCTGAGCAGCAGCAAGGCCCGCAGTTTGCTCAATTCCAACAAATGGACGATGAGCAGCAGGGCGTCGGCTCCCAGGGCCGCGGTTTCATAAACCTGCACCGGCTCCAGGATGAAGTCCTTGCGGAGGATGGGAATCCGGATCACTGGCCGCATGC